>JARGFZ010000034.1 GCA_029210965.1 bacterium
CCCGTTAAAAGTTGGGAGCTATTTTAGCATCCCGTTGACAGGTGGTACCGGCCTACTTCATCCCATCTGTGGTGAAAAACATCGCTTTAATAGCAACCGGCATCGTTTCGCATAAGATTCGGCTCGCGATGACCCGTTTTCGTTCTTAGAACTACGCCGTGGCAGGAATGGCTGGATTCCGGAAGACTTACGTGTCTAAGTATCTACGTGCCTAAGTATCTAAGTGCCTGAACCGCTCTTTCCCCCCTGTTTCGCTTTTTCTCAGACTTTCTCTGTGTCCTCCGCCTGCCCTGCCTGTCCCGAGCCTGTCGAGGGGAGCTTGTCGCCTGCCCTGAGCTCAGTCGAAGGGAAGGGCGTGAGGCAGCCTTGATCGCCTTTACAGGAATCGCGTCTCTCCTTCCCCCGTGTCCCCGTGCTTGCCACGCCGAAGCTGGTCGGTGGGCGTTAGCGAAGGCGGGTCTCCGCGTCCCGTGCACTTGATTACGCCGCGTCTCCGCGCTTGCCAGCCGTAGCTTTAGCGAAGGTTGGTCACCGCATCTGATCCCCCCCTCGCCCCCTCTTTTGTGAGCGTAGCGTTTTCCCTTCCCGAAACCTCCCTCAATTGCTATAACCCCCACATGTCCGACACCGTCACCGACTTCATAACCGCCTGTTCTTCCTGTACCCAGTGCGGAACCGTGTGCCCTTTTTTGGAAAAGTACGGCTCCCCCGAGGACATCATCGCCAAAAAACCGCAGCTGGCGTTTCTCTGCACCAACTGCACGGGGTGCGACAAACGCTGCCCCCTGGAGCTTTCCCCTTCCGCTGCTCTTTTTGAGACCAAACAACGCCTCATCTCCGAGGGGAGAGTGCCTGAAAAAGCTGCCAGGGCTCTGAAAGGAGCGAAAAGTTTTGCCCAGAGAGGACATGCCGTCCCCTTCCTGCGTTACGACAGCAAGCGGGTCGCTTTCTGGCCCGGCTGTTCCCTTGCGGGCACCAGTCCCGAGGCAGTGGAGGCGACTCGTGCTCTGCTGACATCACTCCTGAATGAAGAGGTGGGCCTGGTACTGGACTGCTGCTTTGATCCCCTCTACCAGATGGGGGAAATCCAGCCGGTTCAGGCGGCGTGCGAGCGCATACGTGAGCGGATATCAGATGCCGGGATCGAGAAACTCATCGTGGGGTGCATTAACTGTCGAAAGGTTTTCGAAAGACATATGCAAGGGGTTGATGTAAGGCACGTTGTCGAGGTTCTTCCTGATGACGTGCTGAAGTCTGTTCCTGATGAAGATCTCTACCTGCACCATCCCTGCCCCGTCTATCACGTTGACGGGATCGCTGAGAAAACCTCATCCATCCTCGGGCACTCAATGACAGATGAAGTTGATGAGCAGCTGATGCCGGCCTGCTGCGGATACGGTGGGAGCATCAACATTCAGGACCCGGACCTCACCGTTAAATTTGCCGAGAGGGTCACCATGGCGGCTTACGGCGCGTCCATCGTCACCTCCTGCATGGGCTGTAAGAACATGTTTCTGAGTAGGGGAACCCCTACCTATCACATCCTGGAACTGATCACGGGGGTTAAGCCGAAGACCAAACCTGTTGGTTTGGCAAGGAAATGGGCCAATCGGCTGCTTCTGGCAAAGAGTAAATAGCAGCCGATCTCAGATCCAAAATTTCAATGGAAAATACATACAGTTCAGAGATGTAGAGTTTATTCTGCGTTCTACATTCTACGTTCTACATTCTGACTATAAAGTCCCAACACCCCAAACAACAGCGGCATCACCACGGCAATGAGGGGAATAACCAGCAGGGCCGGCATGCGTGCCGGATCCAGGATATGATAGGCGACATATATCAGAGTGCCGCTTAATAAATAGGCTTTAATGGGGATTTCTCCCTTACCACCGATCCCGTGCGCAAAGAGGAAAAAGTAAATAACGAGGGACAGGGTCGTGGCTATGGCCGCGCCGAACACTCCGGCGAAAGGGATCAGGTAGAAGTTCAGGAACGCGTTGATGAGGAAAACCTTCAGAGCGATGCGGTTCAGTCCCTGTTTCCGGCCGTCTATATTAAACAGAGGCTCCAGAACGACCGTGGAGGAGAAAAGGAGAAGGCCGGGAAGAAGCAATGAGAAGATCTTGAAAGATATGGGTAAATCCCCCTGGACCCTGAAAACAGCCCTCAGCAGATAGGGGAAGTACAGCAGAAAGGTTAGCGCGATGACAGCGTGGAATGAAAAGAACCGGGCCGCGGTCCTCCGTGAATCTGCAAAGAGCTTCATATGATCATTACCGGTAGATAGGTATACCCTCACTCGGTATAGGGGCGCGGCGCCCAGTGGAATTATCAGAAAGAAGCGAGCCAGAACCGAGGCTTCGGCATAAGAGCCCTCCTGAACAGCCGAGACAAAGAACCCCAGAATAAAGAAATCCACGAAGAACAGGACCCTCAACCCCTCGTGTGTAAAATAGTAACGCAGGCTTTCCCTGATGGTGGCTCTTGCCGTCCCCAGCCTTGCCAGTGCTGCTGTGAGGGAAGGCATACGGACAGCCCGTTTTACAAGGAGAATATGGGCGATCTCCGAGAAAACAAATGCCGTTACCAGAAGATCGGGACGGATCCCCGTACCTGTGAGGAGAAATACGGAACCCAGCAGAACAAGACGTTTTACGACCCCCGCCCTCGATGCGGTGACATGGTCACCCCTGCCGTGGAGAACAGACGCCTGAAAACCGGAATAAAGGTTAAAGGGAACCGCTACGGCAAGCACACAGAAACCCGGCCAGGCTCCGCTCCCAACCACGCTTGCGCCGACGATCCATTTCCCCAATACAAGAGTCCCCAGGCCACCCATAAGACCGGAGATCAGGATCACTCCCTTTGTCCGGGCGAGCAGGCCGTCGACATCCTTCCCGCCTCCCACAGCAAGCTCCCTTTCCGCGTACTTGCCAACGCCGAACTCCACAAGGAAACTGACGATGACAAAAGCTGAGAGGAGAAAGGTATAGACACCAAGTCCACCGGGGCCGTAGGAACGCCCTATCATAACAAGCAGGAACAGGGAGACTCCTATATCCACCGCCGCTTCTCCCACGGAAAGGACATAGCTTTTTATCTCGTCGATAGGACGCGTAACCTCTCCCGATGTCCAGTTTGGAAGATCCCGTCTCATGTTCATAAATCACTCTTCAGGAAATTATAAAGAAAGGGGCGTACCAGGTTACCCGGTATGCCCCCTTCAGTTTGCGCTGAAGCACCTGTTCAGCGAGTCATCGTCATGACGGTGCGGGTTTCTCCTCATCGTGTTCGTCGCACTTGCAGGTTTTGATCCCCAGCCAGCTGTAAGGTGGACAAAAGCCGAAAACAGCTGTTGCAACCAGCATCACCGCGAGCAACCCAAGGATCACCGCAATGGGTCCTCCCATCGCTCCCGTGATGAGAGCATAGAATATCCCGGCAGCTACTGTGGTCCGTACCACACGATCCGTTTTTCCCATATTGTGTTTCATGGCCTTACTCCCTTCATGCAAGAAGCCTTCATGACGCGGAGACGCGGTGATGGGGAGACGCGGTGTAGAATTCCCACTCTCCGTGTCCGCGAGTCTCCGAGTCCCCGTGTCAGGCGGTTATTCCTTGATCTCTTCAGCTTCTCCAACAGTATAACCCACATCGTTAAGCGCCTTGGTGGTCATTTCCAGGTCTGCCCCAGTATCCTCAAAGCGCACTGTCAAGGTGTGGCTCGTTATGTCGGCCTTCACCTCTGATACGCCCTCAATAGGTTCGACGGCCCGCCGGGCCCTCGCGGCTGTGCTCCCTCAAACGACTCCCGGGACAGGAAGGCTATAGCCCACTACGGCCGCATACGCAGCGGTGGCGGCGCACAACAGCAGCACAGTTATAAAGAGTACTTTTCACATTTCTACTCCTTTCCCGGTTTCTCTTCCGGGAGGGGTGCCAATTCGGTAGCGTCCCTGGGAGCAGGGACGGGCCGGAAGCCGACCAGATCCTCAAGCGTATTCCAACCCCAACCGGTTACAGCACCAGACTTCATGATGATCGGTAACAGTTCGTCCTCGGTAACCAGATCATCCCCCTTTTTCATCCCTGTATAATAATACATGACCTCCATCGATTCTCCATCAATATTCCTGACGTACCGTGTGGCGTAGGGGTTGGTGACCTGGCCGGACATCTGAAGAAGCTGAACCTCCTCCAGCAGGGTCTGAATAACCTCCGGTCTGGTCATCCCCATCTTCACTCCACCGGGTCCGGTGGAAGTTTCCTTCCCATTTTCGGTCTGATTACCTTCGCAACCGATGAGCAGTGAAGTTAAAAGGAACATGAAGATGACTAAACTTCGGATACTGAACATGGCTTATTCCCATCCCCGTTCATCCCCGACGCGGGACAGTTCACGTCTGGCATCAGCCTCGATCCATCGAGCACTGGGTGAATTCCGCCCTTCGATTTTTTTTATTGTGGCCATGGCCTTACTCCAGATGGCCGGATTTTTTTACCGATCGCCCTCAAAGCCCAGTTTTCCATTTGCTGCCCGGTAACGGCAGAAGGTTCGTCGATCATGGTGGCCAGAAGGCGGGCTTCGTGGATCCCGGTTTCCCAGAGCTGCAAAGCCAGATCATGGCTCTTTTCCACCTGCCGCGCCAGCTTGCGTAGATCGGTGACTTTGATACTTAGGGCATTGTCAATGTTTATACCAAAACGAGCCATGCCGGAGCGGTTTTCTTCTGACTCCATTGAGTGGAGGATAGCGAGGATGGATTGGATACTGGTGGGTTTGTCAGGCATGGTGGCTCCGGGCAGGCAGCACGCAGTTTAAATCTTCAAAGTGTTATTACTTCTTAAGGGTAGCTTTATATCCATACAACATTCTGCTCACTTCCGTTAACAATTGCTCCAGTTCACCGATATTACCATAACCCAGGTCGGCGACCAGGATCAGATAATACCTGCACTCTTCTAGCCCGCATTATTCATGATGGTGATGAGATGTGAGCTAACTGAGGGCTATTTCCATGTAACGGTGTTTATCCCGGGTTGATTTTTTCCTGTATCCCTCTGCGATGTTGGCAGGAACGGATACCGCCGCTCGAGTGAACTGCGACGTCAATTTATCTTTCAAATTGCCATCAGAAGAAGTACTGCAAATCTGTTGCCAATCAAGGATTTTCGCTATTTTTCAGCAAAATATGCTAAAGAGTTTTACTGCGTGCTGCGTCCTGCGTTCTGCGTGCTGCCTTTAATTTCCAAACACTTCCTCCAACAGCTTCGTCACCCTGGCCGCCGGGTCCTTGCGGATCTTTTTTTCCTCTTCACCTACCATGAAGAAAAGGCCCCCCAGAGCTTCATCAGTGACGTAGTCTTCAAGGTCCACATGGATCTTCTTTACGAAGGGAATGGAGTTGTACTTGTCCATCATCCGCTTGTAGCTCTGAACGACCCCCACCTGGGCCATGGATTCAGTGACCACAGGTCTGAAAAGCCCATATAAGTTATCTGTGGTCTTGCCCTGGAAATAGGAGGTGGCGGCCCTCTCGTCCCCCTTCACGATCCCGTAGGCGTCCACCACGGTCATGTCACGGATGGCCCCCACGAAGATGTCCACCGCCTGGGGAGCGGCCTTCTCAGCGGCCCTGTTCATGCTGAGAACAAACTCGTCAACGCGGTCATCCATTCCGATCTTTCGAAGCAGTTTTTCCACATCCTCAAGCTTTTCCGGTACCGGTATCTTTATGTTCAGGTTGTCCAAATAACCGTTCTCTGTGGAAACTTTGGAGACGGCGTTCTTTGTTCCGATATCGAGGGCCTCTTTGAGGCCGGCAATAAAGGTGTCCTCCTTGCTTTCCCTGGGTTTTGTCACCTGCTTGATCAGGTCATCAAAGAAACCGGCAAAGGAATGTTGGGGGGTGGTTAGAAGGAAGAAAACGGGGAGGAGGAGATAAACACATCTTTTCATGGAAGAAGGCTCCTTGGGGGAAAGTAGTAATTGAATGTAGAATGTTGAATGCAGAACGTAGAAGTTTAGATCCCAGTCTGCATCCCTCTGATCATCCAAATCATTTTGTATTAAATACTTATGAATTCACAGAACATTTTCCACGCACTGAGGTTTATGGATTAACTGTGCAATTAAAAAGAGCCGTAATTTCCATAGCAGCCAATATCGCTGAAGGCTTCAGGAAAAGATCAAAAGCTGAGACGCACAGATATATGGAAATAGCCCACAGTTCTCTTGAAAACTGCCAATATTATCTTATCCTGGCTCGAGATCTGGGTTATGGTGAAAAAGCCGAACTGGATTGCCTCCTGACCGAGATCAGTAAAATGCTATTTTCGTACAAATCGGCTTTGAAGAGAAATGTGGAGTAGCATCAATGCTTTATTCAACGTTCTACATTCTGCATTCTACATTCTGCTAAAGGGAGTACCATGCGCCGCTCTGACAAACAAATAACCGACCCCGCCGAACTCGAGTCCCTCCTGAGCAGCAGTGAGATCTGCCATCTTTCCATGGTGGACGACGGAAAACCTTATGTTGTCCCCATGAACTTCGGTTATGCGGACGGGGCGCTGTACTTCCATTCGGCGCCTGAAGGCAGGAAGATAGATATCCTTGGAAAGAACCCGGATGTCTGTTTCAGCATCATTGCCAGAAACATCCTCATCAAAGGTGAAAAGGCCTGTTCCTGGACGGCAAAGTACAGCAGCGTCACCGGAACTGGTAAAGCCGAGGTCATTAACGTCAGGAAAGAGAAGGAAAAGGGCATGTCCATCCTGATGAGTCAGTACTCGGATAAGGAGTTCGATTTTTCCGAAGTGGATCTCACCGGGGTTGTGGTTATCAGGGTTGTGATTGAAGAAATAACAGGGAAATCGTCAGACGCGGGTAAAGAACTGGAGGGGGCGAGAGGGAGATTGGGGAAAAGATCTCGTACGTGCGTGGAGGGTGCGTGCGTGGAGCGTGAATCTTGGAAATACACGCAGTCATCGCGAACCATCAGCCATGTGAAGCGATCTCGGGTTTTTGAGATTTGAGATCTGAGATTTGAAATTCGCGTTTCTAACAGGGATGAAGGGGGTAAAGGGGATATAGGAAAACCAGCACCGCCAGCTTGCCGCGGCGCAGTCCGAAGGACGAAGACGGGTCATTCCGGGCAGAACTGTATCCAGGTATCTACGTATCTAGGCAAAACCGTAAATCAAGATCCCCGAAATCCGACATCCAACTCCCGGCCACCGGCCGGAATTTTTTCTTGGACACCTCGAAACCTGCATACTTAGATACCGCCTTGTCCGGAATCCAGTTGCTATAAATGCGATGTTTTGAAACGCAGAGACCGCGAAGGACGCAGAGGAAATCTAGCTTGAGTCTTGGGTTTTAGACCCTGGACACTAGACCCCACACCCCACACACTGAACGCGGAGTCCCGCTTATGGCGGGATGAGGATTGGCAGTTGTAAGTCGCACTTGGATGAACTGTGCTTATCGGTTCGCTAGAGTGTGGTAGATGCAAGGCCAGAGTCCCGAGAAACACCGGCTTGTCACGCCATAGCTCGGAGAGCGACGGCGGAAGGCGTATATGGCGACATACGTCGAGGCTTTCCGAAGGGTGATAACGCAGCAGATGATGTGTTATTGAGGGCCGTACTAAACCTGTTGCGGTCTATTCACGAGGTATATCCCCCCCGCAACACATATAAGTCCAAGCCAAAGCTGCAAGGGCAGGGGATCCCCTAAAATAACCCCACTCAGCAAAACTCCAAACAAAGGAACCAGAAACAGGAAGGAAACCAGTCGGCCCACCGGATAAGTGTGGATCATCCAGAACCAGAGAAGGTAACAGATAAAGGCCACAACGACGCTCTGGTAAAAAAGGGCTCCGAGAACAGGAGCTGACAGGACTACCGGCTTACCCAGATCCAGGATCAACCAGCCCACTGCCAGCACCGGGATGGAGTAAAAGAGCTGGGAAAAAAGTGTCTGGTAGTGGTCGAAAGGGCGCTTTCCGGTGGACCATTTGATATATACCGTCGTTGCCGCCCAGAACAAAGCCGCCACAACCTCGAGAAGGTCGCCTATCCAGTAGTTCGGTGGCAGGTTCACTGACTTTACCCCGAAGACCAGGACCACGCCCAGAAATGAGATCACAAGGCCGGAGGTTTTGACAGGTGTCAGGCGGTCGCCCTTGAGGAATAAGTGTGCCCCGATGGCTGCCCAGAAAGAATGAGTATAGAGAAAAATGACCGCCCGGGACGCCACGGTATAGGATGTCCCCCAGTACAGAAACAGGAAATCCAGACCGAAGAGAATGCCGATCGTTACGCCAAACCTGATGTCTGGCCCTTTCATCCACACCGACTTGCCCCTGGCGGTGGCAAGTCCCCACAGGAGCGTGGCCGCTATCATGGATCGGACGGTGGCAGCGCCCATGGGCGGAAAACCAATGTTGCCAATCTTTATGGAAACCATGTTTCCGCCCCATATGAGGCAAATGAAAAGCAGGAGCGCTATCCCGCTGAAGGGAATGTGCTTTGATGTTCCGGAATTCAATATTGTTTACCTCGCAAAAAGAGGACCGTGGGGGCGGCCCTCCTGTTTGTGTGGTTATCCGACGCGGTGAAGGGGTGAAGGGGAGACGCGGGGTGAGCACTTCTTCCCGTGTCATATTTAACTTCGCCCTGCGCCCTCCGCACTTCGCACTGAGGAGATGAGACTATGTCTCATCTTCTCCGGGCCATTTAGCAAAGGGAAAAGGCCTTTCCTCCGAGTTGTATGTCCAGTAGCTCATTATCTGATAGATGAATATAGACAGCCCTTCACCGAACTCCTTGAGTCGGATATTTTGGCGGCCGGTGAACACAACAAAGAAGAACTGGAGGAGGATCACCACAAATACGATGACCTCCGTCACGCTGTAGATAATCGCGAACAGAATCATGAACATTCCACGGAGCCATGTTTGCCCGTTTTTGAGGTTATTGAATATTCCCTGTTTTTCACTCATGCAGCCCCCTTATAGTCTTATCTGACTGAAATTAATGATCGATCTGGTCCATGAGTGTGAGGTTATCTCTTATCGCTCCAAGGTTCAAGGGAGGAAAGAAAAATACCGCACCCCTTTACCAATAATTATGCGTCGATTTTTGCCCTCAACTTTTTTACATCCCCGCGCTTTTTCTTCTCTTCCAGTTCCCGGGTTCGCACCGACCTGGACTTCCGTGTGGGAACCCTTTTTTTCCTGGGTGTTTTACTCTCTTCGATCCTGCGGACAAGACGTTCCAGCGCATCCTCCATGTTCCGGTGCTGGGAGCGCTGGCGCCGCCCGATGACGATGATACCGGTGGGGATGTGCTGGAGGCGGACCGCCGAGTCAGTGACGTTCCTGTGCTGCCCCCCGGGCCCGCTGGCCCGGAAGGTGGTAATTATACATTCTTTTTTTAGTGCATTGAGATCCATAATATTTCAGAATGCAGAATGTAGAACACAGAAGAAATGCTCAAAAATCCTTTGACAACGATATAGGCAACAACAATTCGTTTTCTACGTTCTACGTTCCACAACCTGCTCTTACCCTACTTCATTATACTCTCTCACTCTGAATCGTGCGCCAATATCCACCGCGATCTTCCGACATACCTCGATATCAACTTCCGGATGTGCTACCACTGTCAGCACCACATCCAGGCCTGCGGCGACGCATTTCCGGGAGAAGTCCAGCAGCGATCCGTAGGGGTCTGGCCCTACGCTGGGGCGGCACAGCCTGTCGAAGGTGTCGGCGTCCTGGGCGTTCAGGCTAATGGAGATAGTATCGATGGCGTAGGTGAGTTCAGGGACGATATTTTTTCTGTGGTAGAGGTTTGCCAGGCCGTTGGTGTTCAACCGGATATCCATGGAAGGCTTGAGCTCCTTGATCCTGGATGCCATCTGAAGAACTTCGGGGAGGCGGATAGTGGGTTCTCCGTAACCGCAGAAGACGACCTCAGATCGGTTCTGCCACCCTTCTTCCTCCAAAGCCTTGATCATCTCATCAGGGGTTGGGTCACGCTGGAGCCGCAGATTATGTCCTTTGACAACGGGGTTTACACTTCTCTGGCAGAAGGTGCAGGAGTTAGTGCAGCTTCCGGTTACGTTGAGGTAGACTGAATCCCTGATCGTGTAAGCCAGTATGGAAGATGGGAGGTCCACAGGCAGGCGGAAAAGCTCCACAGCGTTCCTTGTAGTCACCCGGCCCACATCGCTGATCGAGAGTCCTTTGACTCCGGCGATGTACTCAGCTACAAGATGGACGTAGGCCGGTTCATTGCGCTGGCCCCGGAATGGGTGAGGAGTAAGGTAGGGGCTATCGGTTTCCACCATCATACGCTCCAACGGTACCAGTGACAGGACACTTTCCGCCCATTCCCTGTTTTTTCGTCCCTCGTAAGTGATCGTACCGGTAAAGGACAGATAAAGGCCCATCGCCAAAAACGCCTCAGCGTCCTGGATGGTCCCGGAAAAACAGTGAACCACACCTCCTCTTTCCGGCAGACCCTCCTCCTCCAGGATCTGCAGGGCCCTGGAATAAGCGTCACGGACGTGTATAACCACAGGCTGTCCGGTCTCCTTTGCCAGTGCGAGGTGCCCACGGAACGATTCCTCCTGGAGCTCCCGCGGCGAGCGGTCCCGGAAAAAGTCCAAACCAGTCTCACCAACCCCTACGACCCTTTTGCGTCGGGCAAGTTTCCCCAGTTCTTCCATGGCAAGTTCATCCATATCCTGGGCGTCGTGGGGATGGATCCCTACAACAGCGGAAACCTCCCTGAACTTTTCCGCTATCTTGAGGGCCCTTCTGCTTTCGGGCAGGGTCGAGCCTACTGTGACAATGTGAATAACACCGGCGGCATGTGCCTTTTCAAGGACCTGTTCCAGATCGGACTTGAACTGGCGCATTTCCAGGTGGGCATGGGAATCTATAAGGTACTGTTTCATCAGGTCATGTGTCCTTTTGAGTCCTGCATGGAAATTCCGGAATAGGGGAAAAGGGGAAGAGGGGAATGTGAGAATGAATCTTTGTTTTGGTCTCCTTTTCGCCTCTTCTCCTCTTCTGCTGTCTCTTCCCCTATTTAATCCTCACTCCCGCCCCCACCTCCTTATCGAAGGTCACAAGGGCGAGGCCGTTATCGTCGTGAGCGGCCAACAGCATTCCGTTGGATTCGACGCCCATGAGTTTGGCCGGTGCAAGGTTTCCCACCACGGCTATCGTTCTTCCCACAAGATCGTCCGGCTCATAATATTCGGCAATACCGGCAACGATCTGGCGTTTTTCTCCCGTGTCAACGATCATACGTATAAGTTTTTTGGATTTCGGTACCGCTTCGGCTTCCAGGACCTTACCGGTGACGAGCTCGACTTTGGCGAAATCCTCGATACCAATAACGTTGTCGGTCTTTTGTGGTTCTTTCTTCATCCTTCCTCCTTCATCCTTCTTATCTTCTTTTTCCTCTATCCTCGGAAACAGAGCCGGCCCCCTGAAGGTCTTTGTACCCCCAGGCAACCCGCCCCACTTTTCAAGGGAGGTGATCGTGTGAAGGTCTTTTTCCCGGGGGATCCCCAGCTGTCGGAACATTTTCTGTCCAGTCTCCGGCATGAACGGGTTTATCATCACGGCTATCTGACGGATAGCTTCGAAGAGGGTGTACATTACTGAATCCAGCTTGGCTTCCTTACCCTCCTTGGCGAGTGTCCACGGTGCGGCCGAGTCAATATATTTGTTGGCCGCTCCGATGAACTCCCACACCGCCTTCAGGGCGCGGTCGAAAGACAGGGCTGCCATGTGCTCGTCCAGTTCATTCACTGCCTTGTGGGAAGCCTTAACGAAAGCCATGGAAAGATCTCCCATTTTAGAATCGTCAGGTGCGGGGGGGATCACGCCATCCCTGTATTTTTCCAGCATCCCGAGAGAGCGCTGGAGAAGGTTCCCTATGTCGTTGGCGAGGTCCGAGTTGATCCGTCCCACCAAAGCCGGGTGGGAAAAATCGCCATCCAGCCCGAAGGGAACCTCCCGCAGGAGGAAATAGCGGATGGCATCTGCTCCGTACTTATCCAGAAGCAGGTTCGGTTCCACCACGTTGCCCACCGACTTGGACATCTTTTGCCCCTCGATGGTCCACCAGCCGTGGGCGAATACTCTCGCGGGAGGGGCCAGTCCCTCCCCTTTGAGCATGGTGGGCCAGTAAATGGTGTGGGTCGTCAGGATGTCCTTACCGATAAGATGGGTGCAGTTGGCCCAGAACGCCGCGAACCTTTCATCGTCTGTTGTATATCCGGGTGAGGTGACGTAGTTGATGAGGGCATCGAACCAGACGTAGGTGACATAATCGGCGTCGAAGGGGATCTCGACCCCCCAGTTCAGGCGGCTTTTGGGTCGGCTGATACAGAGGTCCTCCAGAGGTTTGCGGAGGAACCCCAGCATCTCGTTACGGCGCGTCTCAGGTCTTATGAAGTTGGCGTTGTCCTCGATGTGCTTGATGAGCCAATCCTGATATTTGCTCATTTTAAAGAAGTAGTTGCTCTCCTCTATCTGAACAACTTCCCGACCGCAATCCGGACAGTGGCCATCATCCAGGTCCTTCTCGGTCCAGAACCGTTCATCGGGAACGCAGTACCAACCCGAGTAGGAACTCTTGTAGATGTCACCGCTGTCGAAGAGTTTCTGAAGAAAATGCTGAACGACCTTGATGTGGCGTTCCTCGGTGGTGCGGATGAAGTCGTCGTTGGAGATGTTAAAGCGCCTCCAGAGGTCCTGGAAGCGAACCACCATCTCGTCGCAATGCTCCTGGGGTGTTTTGCCCCTGTCCCGGGCCGCCTGTTCCACTTTCTGGCCGTGTTCGTCTGTTCCGGTGAGGAACATGACTTTGCGCCCGGACATTCTCATATAACGGGATATCACATCTGCAGCCACGGTAGTGTAAACGTGCCCGATGTGAGGTACGTCGTTGACGTAGTAAATAGGTGTTGTCACGTAGAAGGTGTTTTCGCTCATTTCAGTTTCTCCCGCAGTTCATCGATGTCCATCACTAACGGTTTGGCATCGGTCATGTCGATGGTCACCGTCCGGCTGAATATATCCACTGATCGAACCTTACCTGTCCCTTCAGGAAGGTTTACCTTCTTGCCTATCTTCGGCACGCCTCGTGAAGCTTCCTTGTACTGCTCGTATTCGTAGTTGAGACAGCAAAGCAGACGGCCGCATCCTCCGGAGATCTTGTTGGGATTTAATATGACGTTCTGCTCCTTGGCCATCTTTACAGATATGGGAGCGAACTCTTTGAGGAAAGTGCTGCAGCAAAAGGCCATGCCGCAAGGTCCTACTCCTCCAAGGAGTCTGGCTTCGTCCCGTATCCCTATCTGTTTCATCTCGATGCGTGTGGAGAATTCACGGGCAAGGGTTCGTACGAGTTCTCTGAAGTCCACCCTTTTTTCGGCGGTGAAGTAAAAGACAGCCTTGGAGCGGTCCAGGAGGAACTCCACCTGGACCAGACGCATGGGGATCTCCCACTCCTCGATAGTTTTGGTGCAGTACTCGGAGGCTTTCTTTTCAAGCTCCCGGTTCTCTGCATCTCTGCTGACATCTTCAGGGGTGGCTTTTCTTAGTATTTTCAGCTGTTTGCAGCCCTTGCATTGTAGAAGTACAGGGGGTTCCAGGACGGTGCCAATGGCCTTCCCATGTTCGGTTTGTATTACCACCTCATCGCCCTGCTTGAGGGTGTGCTCCCCGGCGTTGAAATGGGCGGACCGGTTCTGGCCACGGATCGCCACCAGGGCTGTCCTCACCTCATCTGGTGATAGTTCCTGGGCAGGATCTTCTGAAGGCTCCCCGGACTCCTCGGCCACAGGCGCTTCGGAAACAGCCGCTTCATCATCCCTTGCGATGTCCTTGTCTGTGTCAACCCCGGTGTCGGCCGGTTCCATGACACGCTCCGGCAGTATTGGCTCATGGGCATCGGGAACATCCGTTTGGGTCGAGGTTATGTTGTCTATCGTTTTGTCGTTATCGTTGGAGTTATCCATCTAGGCACTCTTTTCTGTTGGTAATGTATGGTTACGAACCCTGAGAAGCAGGGTGTCGAGGGTCAGTTGTACGTTCGTGTTGGCTTCAATAGCTTCTCGCGCATCTTCCACCGATTCGAGGATCGAGGCCAGATTCACTCCTCCGATGCTGTCGGCTCCTTTTTTAAGCTCCTGAATGTGGGCAACGTGGATCACCTGATCCTCCGGGACCCCCTCGAACAGGATCAACATGTCCCGATACCATTGTGCCATGAACTCCAGCACACCGAGAGCGTCCTGCCGGTTCCGGCCCCATCGCTGCGCCAGGTCCAGCAGCTGTCCCACTCCATAGTTGTGGAGGGAGGAAAGGGGCTCAAACTCTCCGGCCATTTCCTCCAGGGCCCCAGTGGATTGGTACGCAAGGGCTTTTTTCACACTTCCCTTTGCCATGGCTGCCAGGAGCGACGCTTGGGACTTTTGGATGCCTTCTTTCAACAGGATATCCTCGACGACCAGCCGGGGCAGGGGAGAAAAGGCCAGTGTCTGGCACCTGGAAGAGATCGTGGGCAGGACCGAGTCCCGGTCAGTGGCGATGAGTATGAAATGGGAGGTTGCCGGCGGCTCCTCCAGCGTCTTCAAAAAGGCGTTGGAAGCGTTCATATTTATGAGATGCGCGTCCTGAACAATGAAAGTGGATGTTTTGCCGCTCATCGGTTTCAGATAAGCCCGCGCGAGGATCTGTTCTCGGATCTGCTTAATAACGATCTGACGTTTCCCCTCCGGCAGTCCAATGAGGTACAGATCCGGGTGGTTGCCGGCGGAATACAGAAGACAGGATGAGCACGATCCACACGCTATAGCTCCCGATTGGCAGTTGAGACTGGCCGCGGTGGCCAGGGCTGCCATCATCCTCCCGCATCCAGGTGGTCCCGTGAAGAGATAGGCCGTCGGGACCCTCCCGTGATAGAGTGCTTTCTTCAGTATGGATACCGGCCCTTCCTGGGACCTTATCGAATCAAAGAGCATCAGGAAACCTCGATCGGAATCCATCCATTACAAGTTCCGTCATTCGGTCCGGTTTTTCCCGGGCATCTATAACCAGGAACCGTTCCGGCTCCTGGTCTGCGAGCATGAGGTAGCCTTCCCGCACTCTTTGGTGAAAGGCCATCGTCTCCTCATCGATCCTCGATTCGGAGCTATCCATGGATTCTTTGTTCCTGGTCCTTGCCCGTGTCAATCCTGTTTCGGCAGGAAGATCCAGCAGTATTGTCATGTGGGGTACAGCTTCGCTCCTGGCATAGTTGTCAATGGTGGTGATCACATCAAGAGGGATCCCTCTGCCTTGGCCCTGGTAGGCGATGGTTGCGTCCGAGTACCTGTCGCACAATACGATCTGCCCTGCTTCAAGAGCGGGGAGGATGACCTGGGAAACGTGTTGAGCGCGGTCAGCGGCAAATAGCATGAGTTCAGCCATGGACCCGAGTTTCTCCATTTCGGGGTTTAAAAGGACCTTGCGCAGTGCGACACCGAGGGGTGTGCCTCCCGGTTCCCTTGTCATGAGCGGATTCTGTCCTGACCGGCGCAAGGCGGCCGCCACGTTGTTTATAAGGGTCGATTTCCCCGACCCCTCAATGCCCTCGAAGGTAATGAATATGCCGGACATAACCATTAGCACGCAGCACGCAGCACGCGGCACGCAGAAAGGCAGACACAAACCGTTATCCGGGTTTTTACTGCGTCCTGCGTCCTGTGTCCTGCGTCCTGCATTATTCTCCTCCGCATTCCGATGGATCGCCCTTGATCTTTAACAGCAGATGCTCAAGGAAGCCGAAAAGGACCTCCATGCTCTCCCGAACGGCTTTTGGGCTCCCCGGGAGGTTGATGATGAGAGTGTGGCCTCTGACCCCGGCGATACCCCTGGTGAGTGCTGTGGTGGGTACCCGGTCGCGCACGGCGGCTCTCATAGCCTCGGGGATCCCCGGGATCTCAAACTCCAGCACAGCCCTCGTTGCTTCAGGTGTCCGATCTCTGGGTGCCGGTCCGGTGCCTCCGGTGGTGAGGATCAGATCGAGGTTGTCCTCATCGGACCAGTTTCTGAGGATCCCGGAGATTGTATCCTCTTCATCAGGATGGATCTCGACACGATCCCACGCTACATCGAATTCCGGCCTGCCTTCGAGGCACTCCACGATAGCAGGACCGCTCAGGTCTTCGTATTCTCCCCTGGACGCCCGGTCGCTCAGAGTGAGGACCCCGGCTTTAACTTTCATCTTGTTCATTATTCTTCGGTCGGATGAGGGGATCGCCGAGGTTGATAGTCCCGCCGGTGAGAACCTTCACGAAAATCCCTTCACGGGGCATGACGCAATCGCCGGCCTCATGGTAGATGGCGCAGCGATCGTGGCACTCTTTGCCGATCTGGGTAACCTCCACAAGAACATCTCCCCCCATGCGCAGGCGCCCTCCAATGGGCAGCGCTACGAGATCGATCCCCTCAGTAGTGATGTTCTCAGCAAAATCTCCTGGCCCTACCGCAAGGCCACGCTCAATCATCTTTTCGATGCTTTCCTTAGCCAGGAGGCTGACCTGACGGTGCCAATTTCCAGAATGGGCATCGCCAACGATACCATGGTCGGGGCGCAGGACGGCACTGGTCACGTTGTCCTTTCGGACCCCCTTGGTCTTACTTATGGAAATGGCATGGATGCGCATTGTGATTTCCTCAAATCTAATGGTAACGAAATAACATAAAAGCATACTACAGGCTGAAAATGTGTACAAGGAGCGTTGACAGGAGGGGCGGCAGGAGGGGAGGCTGCCGGAAAACAGAATTCAGAATCTAAAATGTAGAATGTGGAATGTGGAATGTGGAAAAGGCAGTCCAATTTCCTGCTGTGTTGCCAAGAAGTGTAAGGATTTCCTTCTACGTTCTACATTCTACATTCTGCCTTTACTGCATTCTCATCGACAACCCGAGGACTACCCTGTCCGTTTTGTCTGTCTGGTCGTTGTAAAGGATACCGGCGTCCACGGTGCCGTTCATGTCAGTATATGTGATGCCCATTGTCAGGTAGGTGGTGCCGTTGGCAAGGTCCTGATAACCCAGTCGTCCGGTGATCTTCTTGAAGGGCGTAAACTCGATACCGGTCCGAAGGTTATTCTCGCCGCTGTACAACGGGTCCGACTCTTCCTCGTAGTCGGCCGCGAAGTAGAGGGTCATGGGAAACTGCAGGCCTATGCCAAACCCGCTGTACTGTTTCAGAAGGTCGCTGTCATTGGGGAACAGGTTGCGCACAACGTATCCGATGGAGACGTTGGAGCCCATCTTGTAAAGGAGACCGGCGTCCACCGCGCTGAGGCTTTTTTCACCTCCCGGGGGTGCCTCTGGTTCGTAATCTCCCATGTGGAAACTCTCGCCCAGGTAGAGGGAGGGCATCAGTGTCTGGGAGAAGGAAACGCCCCACATCTGATTTTGGAAACCGGCGAATTCGGGGTCCGTATAGTAGGAGACAGCGCCCCTCATGGCCGAACTGGTATCTAAAATAGACAGGCCCCAGGAGCCTTTCGGGGTGTTCTTCTTGTCCACATAATCGACCCCCAGAACGAAATAACCTTCGGGGGTGAGAGTCGCCGGATTGCCGAAAGCGCTCCATATGCCCGGAGGGCAGGCGATTACCGTCCCGCCCCTGCCCAGGGATTGGGCGTCAATGCCGTTGCTCGGGAAGGAGGAAGGATCGGCGCCGGCTGAGCCGGCAAGAAGGATCACGGCGGATATGATGGTCAAGGTACGCATTATAGTTTTCATGCCCCTTTTGATATACGGGGAATGGGTGAGTGTCAATAGAGTAGAACGCATCCGCCGTCGCCAAGGCTATGGCGGACAGGGAACGCAGAATGTGGAATGTAGAACGTAGAATGTAATACGTAGAGCAAAGAATGTAATACGTAGAGCAAAAAAACGTGTTTACGAATTATGCTTTGCCGTCAGGTAATTACATGCTTTCTTCTGCATTCTGCAAATCAGGTGCATATAACAGGCGCACCTGATTTGTTGACACCTCTCCTTAAATGCAGTATCAAAAAACGTTATATTTGCGATGGGACTCATTGAGGACTGTGATGAAAGAAAAAGAACTAAAAATAATTACTGAAAAACTGAAGGCCTGGAAAGAGGAATTGGTCCAGGAAGCCACCAGAACGGTGGACGGAATGACGTCCGAAAAGACGCAGTTTGCCGATCCTACCGACAGAGCCTCCATGGAGACAGATCGGAATTTTCTGCTTCGGATTCGTGACCGTGAGAGAAAACTCATATCCAAGATCGACAAGGCCATCGAAAGGGTTGAAGATGGCACCTTCGGCCTCTGTGATGAGTGCGGGGAGGGTATCGAGTTTAAACGCCTCGAGGTCAGGCCTGTGGCCACTCTCTGTGTCGAGTGCAAGACTCGCCAGGAGGAAGAGGAGAAGATACAGAAGAGCTGATGCCCGGCCATGCCGGAACCTTCGCTTTAAATCCCGTCCCAGATCGTTTCTGTCCTGATGCCAGCCTTGAATTATCAGGTTTCCCCAAATGAATAGCCGCCGCGGACATGGGTTTTCCCGCATCCTCAGCGGTGACCCTGATATGATTTTCCTGTGGGTCATAAGCGGTGCATCGTATCCCAACCAGTCACGGGGCATGGGGGAGAAATACGGGTAGACAACTGACGGGGTGAAGGAGTAACTTTCTCAGGGTCGCAAAAAGTCCATTGTTGGCTTTTTGTTCCTCGGAAAGTGAAAAGTGTCATTTTCACTTTCCTTACAAATCAATGACTTACACCCGCAGTCATTGATTTGGGCGCCCATACGGGGCGCCTTGATGGACTTTTTGCGAGTCCATCAACTTTCAGCGTATGTTTGCTCACCATCAACCCCGTCGATCAGGCCCCTGCATGATGAAAGATAAGAAAATGAAGATCTGGACCGCTCTTTTTGGGGAAGATGATTAGTCTGTCCCCCTGGCGTAACTGCGATAGCCGTTACCGATCCCTCTTTTTAGGGTCGTTTCTACTGATCCTGGCTATCCTTTCGGGATGCAGCGATCCGCAGCCCCACCGTGAGACCCGTTTCATGATGGGCACCCTTGTGGATGTGGTGGTCTATGCCGGCAAGGAGGCTGCACCTGGCGCCGCCGGACAGGCTTTTGAAAGGATACTTCAAGTTGAAGCGGCGGCACATCCGTCGGAAGAGGGATCGCCGCTTTTTCAGGTAAGACAGGGAAAGGGAGCCCGGCTCGAGGGAGACCTTACCCGGATCCTTGAAGCGGCCATGGATGTTTCCAGGGCTGCATCGGGAGCCTTTGACCCCACCCTGGGTGAGGTGGTTTACCTATGGGGGTTTGGTCGTGACGATCCCCATCTTCCAGGTCCGGAGGAAATTCAGCAGGCCCTTGAAAAGGCTGGCTACAAAAGGGTCCCTGTCGGGCAGTGTTGTCCGGAAAAACTCGATATATGGTTTGACCTGGGAGGTGTGGCCAAAGGTTACGCTGTTGACGCGGCGGTCAGTGTTTTACAAGAGGCGGGAGTCAAGGCAGGCATCGTTAACGCGGGGGGCGACCTTCGCTCATTCGGGGTGCGGCCTGGCCGGGGTTACTGGAAAATAGGCGTGCAGGATCCGGAAAACCCACAGGAACTGGCTGGGGTTCTCGAAGTAAAGGAAGCGGCGGTAGCCACCTCCGGGGATTACCAACGGTATTTCGAGGAAGGGGGAATCCGTTACCATCACATACTGGATCCTTCCACTGGATATCCTGTTCATAGCGGGCTGCGGGGGACAACTGTGATCTCCTCTGACTGCGCCACAGCTGACGCTTTGGCTACTGCAGCCTTCGTATTGGGCCCTGAAAAGGGGCTTGCTTTGCTGGAAAAATGGGATGGAGCGGAGGGGGTTCTCATCACCGGGGAGGGAAAGATTCTTACAACCTCGGGAATAGGTGAGGGGGGAGTGCGGTTCACAAAGACTTCCGACTGAACCGTGGGAACCTGTCCCTACGGGACGAAACGGGGTGTCGGTGAAACGGGGAAACGGTGATAAAACCACCAACGCGTATACTCTTCCATGTATTTCATTACTTCAATGTTATCTTAGTACTATGTTCCTTTTAATGACCTGTTTTTTTGTTTTTACACCCCGATTCGCCGATTCGCCGATTTCCCCACTCATGAGTCAGTTTCATCGAGGACGCTTTTATATGATGATTATTAACCTGACCGAGCCTCCCACTCCCCCCTGGAAGAGGCTCCCCCTTGATTTTCCGTCCCATCTCACATAAGGTTAGGAAATGCTTGAGGAAACTGCTTTCGTCATTTCGTTAAATGGTGATCGTGCCACGGTAGCCCTGGTACGGTCAGACGCCTGCGGCGGCTGTGCGGCGAAAGACATGTGCCATCCGTCATCGGGGAAAACCATGAAGATGGAGGTCAGGAACGTGGCTGGCGCACACCCGGGCGACAAGGTGGTAGTATCTCTTCCGTCGAGCGAACTTCTCAAGGCATCTGCGACTGCTTATTTTATGCCGGCGGTGGCAGCGGTGGCTGGTGGTGCGGTGGGATGGTCCCGTTACGGCACCGATGGGGCGGCTATCGCAGGTACGTTTTGCGGGCTGGCTCTCGCCACCCTTTATTTGTTCTGGCAGGGCAGGAAAAGCCGGGATTCGATCCCCTGCATCTCAAGGGTTCTTTGATCAGGAGGAAGTCCGGATGAGCCTCATCGACAATGAAAAGGACGCCGTACGGCTGGCCCGGACCATCATGTCCGACATCGCCCTCTATAATCAGGACAAGATCCGCCATAGCATCAAGAACGACTCGCTGTTCGTAGATATGGCTGACCAGTTGGAAGAGGGCCGCAAACTCTACAACGCCAGGGTAGATCCCGATTTGCCGGGACGATGGATCCCGTATAACAGGGCCATTGTCGATGTGCTGGTCAAGCAGTTCGGGGATACCGACTCGGATATCTGGTAGACCTCCCCATGGGGAGCACCCACCTTACCGTAACACCCGAAGAATCCAAAACCCGCCTTGACCACTTTCTGTCTCACAGGCTCCCAGACCTGACCCGTTCCCGGCTTAAAAAGCTCATCGGGGAAGGTCATATACTCGTTGACGGGGTTTCAACCAAGGCCGGTGCAATGCTGCGGGCAGGCAATGTAGTGACGGTTCAGGTCCCTGCGCTTCAGCCGTCAGACGTCATGCCGGAAGCGATCCCCCTTTCTATCCTCCACGAAGACAGCGATCTTATCGTCATCGACAAGGCTCCCCACATGGTTGTTCATCCGGCCCACGGGCATTCGACGGGCACACTCGTTAACGCCCTTCTCCACCATTGTCTGGACCTGTCCGGAATAGGCGGGGTCATGAGGCCGGGTATTGTCCACCGGCTGGACAAGGGTACCTCGGGCGTTATGGTGGCGGCCAAGAACGACGCTGCCCACCACTGCCTGTCGGCCCAGTTCAAGGACCACACCATCGGGCGTGTCTATCTTGCAGCTGTGAGAGGCGAACTCAAAGAAGACAGGGGCCGCATCGAAAAACCCCTCGCCCGCCACTCCCGGAACAGGAAAAAGATCGCAGTGCGCGAATCGGGCCGTAGCGCCGTAACTGACTACGAGGTCCTGGGGCGTCGTAACGGTATCAGTCTGGTTAGGCTTGTACCCGGGACCGGCAGGACCCATCAGCTTCGCGTGCACCTGGCCTCTTCAGGTCACCCCATTCTCGGTGATGTGACCTATGGCGGGGGGGTACAGTCACTTCATCAGAAGAGCAGCGAGGGTAAAGCCCTCCTCAGGGCTCTTCGGAGACCTGCCCTCCACGCCCTGAAACTCGAGTTCGACCACCCTTCAACACACCTGCGGCTGTCCTTCGAATCTCCCCCTCCTGAAGACCTGTCAGGCCTTTTCCAGTGGATCGTGGGAGGAACCCTGTGACGATCCTGCGCTCGGCCCTTCTTGATAGGGAGGGGTTTGATCATGGGTTTGGGACGAGGCGGTCAATACCAGGCGATTTCCCCGTGGATGTTCATATATTATTGCAGGTCCACGGGGAAAAGATCGTGGTATTGACCGGCGATCCTGAAGAGGAGAAGAGGAGAAAAGGGGAAAAGGAGACAAACCGTAGAACTGTTTGCTCTGGCGCCTCTTCCCCATCCCCCCTCTTCCCCTTTTCCGGAGCGGAAGTGGTCTACCAGAACCTTCCAGCACACCACTTCCGGTTTGACGAGGGGGATGCCATGGTGAGCGATATCCCGGGTGTTTCCCTGGGGATCCGCACCGCCGACTGTCTGCCCCTCCTCATCGTGGACCGTGTCAGGGGGACGGCGGCAGCGGTGCACTGCGGCTGGCGGAGCCTGGCCCTTGGCCTAACAGGTAAAGCCGTCCGGGTGATGACCGGAGTCATGGGAAGCAGTGAGAAACACCTCCTCGCGGCCATCGGGCCCTCCATCGGGCTGTGCTGCTACGAGGTGGGGGAGGATGTAAGGGATGCTTTCTCTCATTTCAGAAGTGGAGACGGCCTTTTCGTACAGCGTGACAAGAGCCTTTATCTCGACCTGGCCTCGGGGGTGAAGACCCAACTCATCATGGAAGGCGTGGCCCCCGAGAACGTGGATGAGATCGTGGGGTGTACTTCATGCAACCCGGAGCTGTTCTGGTCGCACCGGGCACGCAAAGACAAAGAGCGCATGGTGAGTTTCGTTACTGTGAGAAAAGGGTATGAGTGATGGAACTGATCACATGACGCGGGGACCAACCTTCGCTCCTTGAAAACTTGTACCTTTCTCTTTTTCCCTCTTGCCACGTCGTAGCTGGAAGCGAAGACGGGTCCCCTCGCCCGCAGGGCGCAGGCCACGATAACATCGCAGATAGGTGCGAGACTCACCGGGTCCCCTCGCCCGCAGGGCGCAGGCACCGTGACCCAGGGGCGGGACTTTTCGTCCTATGGGGAAGTGGATGGGGTAGGGTATAACGCGGGTGCGCCAAGCGTGTATGCGTGGAGCGTGGTCAGGGATAATGCGGAAAGCGGCGACAGGCACGACCCCGGTTACGGCGATGCCGGCAGTACCAGCCCGTATCCTCTTTAAGTATCAATTTGACATAAGTTGATACTTTATGATATATGACTATCAAGAAAATATTGATTGATAGTTGATGGTCTCGCAAAAAGTCCATCAACGCGCCCCGCGCGGGGCGCCCGGATCAATGAACAGCCGCGCCTGGGAGAGGCGCCCGGATCGAGTGCCAAAGGCTGTGTGTTCGATCCGTGAGGGAACCGAAAACCACGCTTTTCGGTTCCCGTTGAGCCAAAGTCCCGCACAGACTTTGGCGATATATAAGCAGTCTCCGTAAGGAAAGGGAAAACGACGCTTTTCCCTTTCCGTTGAGCAAAAAGTCCCGGATCCGACTTTTTGCGACCCTGTCATAGTTAAGGGTTGATTATGAAAATCCCTGAGAAACCACCGCATTGGATGAAGCCTTTCCGCGCGATGCCTCGTCGGTCATTGGAGTTTTTTGCTTCAGAAAAAGGCCGTACACTTATGCAAAAAATTGACGATGGCTATCTACATTGGGAGAAGGTTAAATATAAAAATACACCGTCTTCAATCGATCCAAGTCATCTCTGGGCCATAGTGAAAGCTGCGCGCCTTCAAAGGCGCCGTGTTTTGCCGCTTTTTAGCACTAAAAGAAAAGCATTCACCTATGGTCTTCCCGATTCCGTCCATCGAGAATTGCATTTTGTGGACTGGTTTGCAGGGGGGCAGCTGGGATTGGAAACACCCGGGTTATCTCCTGATGCGAAAGAGCGATATCTTGTAAGCTCTCTTATGGAAGAGGCCATTGCCTCAAGCCAAATTGAGGGTGCTGCGACAACGCGCCGTGTTGCCAAGGAAATGCTTCGCTCTGGTCGTAAACCCCGTGACCGAGCTGAGCAAATGATCCTCAATAGTTACAGAACCATACAGCGGATTAAAAACCTTGTAGATGAAGATCTTTCAGTCGAAGTGCTTCATGAACTTCAAGAATCAATGACCGTGGAAACCCTGGATGATCCACATTGTGTAGGGAGATTCCGTCTTCCGGACGAAGAAATCCATGTTGTTGACATCGAGGATGGAAAGCCCCTTCATGTCCCACCCCCTGCCGAGGAATTAAGCGACAGGGTACAAGCTATGTGCGATTTCGCTAACCAGGATGGTAAATCTGAATTTATTCATCCTGTGCTCAAAGCTGTGATCCTCCATTTCTGGCTTGCTTATGATCATCCATATGTAGACGGAAATGGTCGTACGGCGCGTGCCCTTTTTTATTGGTATGCAATGAAGAAAGGCTACTGGCTTATAGAGTACCTTTCCGTTTCCCGAATGATCATGAAGTCGAGAAACCAATACTATCGATCATTTCTTTATGCTGAAAGTGATGACTTCGATGTTACCTATTTTATCGTTTATCATCTCAAAGCTCTAAATCTGGCAATGGAGGAACTCCGTCGCTATCTGGAGCGTAAGCAAAGAGAATACAGGGAATCACTAAGTATGCTGCACGGATGGCCTGGCCTTAACTACAGGCAGCAGGCATTACTTAGACACGCTCTAAACAATCCGTTTGCGATATACACTTTTCAATCCCACATGAATTCTCACAATATTGCTTATGCAACAGGAAGAAGCGACCTGTTGACTCTAGTTGAGCGAGGCCTTCTTATTGCAAACAAGGTAGGTAGACAGTTTCAATTCCTGGTTCCAGGCGATCTTTACGAGAAAATTGTAAAAAATCGCATTTAGGAAACACTGTGTGACCAAGAGATTTCCGGGCATCTGGATCGGAAGCACGGGGGCGAACTTCTTCACGAGTTGGGCCAGTCGAGCCTGGAGAAGCTGATCTCAGAGCTTGTGGAACGTGAAGTGTCTGAGTTTCTGGGTCGCTGTCAACGGTGTCTTAGTGGAGAAGTACCTATGGCAGGCCGCGACGCTGCTGGCTGTCCTTGATCCTTCGGGCACTGTTGTCCAGAGATTCGAATATGCCGATAGACGGATGCCGGTGTCCATGACCTACCAGGGCGGTGTGTACTATTTCGGCTACGATCCGGCAACGGGGAAGTGGACAGCGAAGGATCCCCTTCGACTGAGCTCAGGGCAGGCGATAGATTTTGCGGGAGGGGATCTGAATTTATTATGCTTTGCTTTGAGAAATGTTTGGGCCGTGAAATTGCAGTAAGTTTCTGGTGTCAGAGCACTTATGTGTTGAAGCTTTTGATCTTCTCCGCGTCCCCGTGTCACCGCGTCTGGTTCTCCATTTCCTGACACTCCTGCCATCTCCAGCATCCCATCTCGTGATCGTTGACCATCCCCACCCCCTGCATGAAGGCGTAGCATATGGTGCTGCCGGCAAAGGTGAAGCCCCTCTTCTTCATCTCCCTGGCCATGGTGTCGCTCTCCGGTGACGTAGCCGGTATGTCCGACATCTTCTTTATCCGGTTCACAACGGGCCGACCGCCGACAAAGCCCCAGAGAAAGTCCGATAAGGACCCGAACTCCTCGATCACCTCCAGGGCGGCCAGGGCGTTCTTTCTTACAGAGTAGACCTTCAATCGGTTTCGGATAATAGACGTGTCAGTGAGGACCTCTTGCAGGTAGGCATCGGTCATCAGGGAACATTTTTTTATGTTGAAGTTGTGAAATAACTTTTTGTATCCGGTCCGCCTTTTAAGGATCGTAGCCCAGGAGAGCCCTGCCTGAGCCCCGCCCATAGAGAACATTTCGAAAAGCTTCCGATTCTCACGGACAGGGACACCCCACTCTTCGTCATGGTAGGCGATCATCTCATCGCTGGATCCTTCAGGCCAGGAGCATCGTTTTTTTAATGGTGATTCCATATTCCAGACTCCAGATTCCAAATGTTTAAAAGCTTTAACGCGGAGGGCCGCGGGAGCGCCGTCTCCCAGGCGCTGTCGCAGGGGGCCGCGGTTAAAATCCAGGTTCAGGTTTAACTGCGGCTCTTAGCGGTACGGCCACGGCCGGCCGTCCTGCGGCTCTCTGCGTTATAGCTTTTGATCTTATCCTGCGTCCTGTGTCCTGTGTCCTGTGTCCTGAACTTCAAGTACCTCCACCAGTTTCCCCGCTACCCAAGCGTTGAAGATCCCTGTGAGAATCGCCACTGTACCCATCACCGGCAGCAGGGCCAGGAGGCCGGGTGACCGCACGTAAAGCAGGACCGCAACAGTAAGCTGTCCCAGGATGTGGGCGTAGGCTCCCCCCATGCTGATGCCGTAGAGGGAAAACCTCCCTGAAAGAATGAGGGGCACCATGACCAGGAGACTGGTCGCGCCCCCCGCCGCGGAAAGAACCGCCGTGGGGGAAAAGACACCTCCCCAGAGAATCGCTACCAGGCCCACTCTCCCTGCTGTCACCCAAGCGCCTCCTGTAACGCCAAGGGTCACAAAGGCCACAAGGGTCATGATGTTCCCGAGTCCCAGGCGCACCATGGGGAAGGGGTTGGGAACGACCCTCTCCAGGGAGGCCAGCGCGAAGGCCCCTGCCACCAGAAGGGCAAGTGTGGTGATCCTAGCGGGAGACCGCATCCACTTCCTCCGGACCTGAGACCTTGATGACGATTCGGTTGGGCAGGCAGACGATGACCTGTCCCCCCCGGTCAATGGATCCCATTGCTTCGCATATTTTGAGGGGACAAGGGGCGTTTTCCAGATGGGCGCGGCCCTTTTGGACAACCAGGAAAGCAGTGCCGAGGGGACCCGACACCGGGTGCCGCCCGTCGACATTCAAGGGTATTTCAGTGATGGAATCAGGTGTCCTGACTGTAAGCTGCTGCCCCACGGAACCGGCGGGCAGGAACCTCGGGGAGAACACCGTCAAGGAGATGAGGAGAACCAGCAGAATCCCGTCAGCGAACCTGGGGCGGGAGGAAGGAGTGATCTCAAATCTCATATCTCAGATCTCAGAAATGATCCAAGATCCGGGATCCGGGATTCAAAAGGAGAGCGCATATGGTTCACAGCATTAACGCTATTTATCTTCTCCTGTGTTTTGCGTTCTACAGTCTGCATTCTGCCTCTGGTAGATCGATTCTCTGACATCGCGTTTTATGATCGGTAACGATAATCCCATTGATGGAAACGCTTCTAAGGAAATCTTTGGGGTCGGGATCCATGAGCTTGATAAACCTTCACGTACGTGCGTGCATGCGCCAGGCGTGGTTGCGAAGGCTTATATTCGTTTTACGCACAAACGCTTAACGCACCTACGTGTCTAACTATCGAAGCTTTTCCCCGTTAACAGCTCGTAGGCCTCCAGGTATTTTTCCCTGGTATTCATTACAACCTCCTCCGGCAGCTCGGGCGCGGGAGGAGTTTTGTCCCAGACAAGGGTCTCCAGGTAGTCCCTCACGTACTGTTTGTCAAAGCTTAAAGGGCTTGTACCGACTTTGTAGGATGCCGCGGGCCAGAATCGAGAGGAATCGGGGGTCAGGATCTCGTCGATGAGAATGATCTTCCCGTCGATATGGCCGAACTCGAACTTTGTATCCGAGATGATAATACCTTTCTCCTGAGCATGGATCCGGGCCTTTTCGTACAGGGCGAGGGTCAGTTCCCTGAGTCTGGTGATTGTTTCTATCCCGACAACCTCCGCTGCCTTTTCAAAGGGGATGTTCTCATCGTGACCGGTATCTGCCTTGGTGGCGGGGGTGAAGATGGTCTCCGGCAGTCTCTGTGCAAGCTGCAGTCCTTCAGGCAATTCGATGCCGCAGATGGCGCCGTCTTTCTGGTAATCACTCCATCCGCCCCCAGCCAGATACCCACGGGCCACACACTCTATGGGGTAGGAATCGGCCTTCTTCACGATCAGGCTCCTGCCTTCGAGAAGCTCGGAGTATTTCTGAAGCTGGGATGGAAAATCTTCTACTTTGCGAGCTACCAGGTGGTTTTCAACGATGTCGTTTGTGAGATCGAACCAGAAAAGAGACATTTGAGTGAGGATCCTGCCCTTGTCCGGGATACCGTTGGGCATGATGACGTCGAAAGCTGAAATACGATCGGTGGCAACCAGCAGGAGGTGTTCTCCAAGATCGTAAACATCGCGGACCTTTCCCCTCCGGAAGATCGGGATTCCGGGAAGATCAGTCTGGGTAACGGCTTGTGATCCTGATTGTCCGTGAAAGTCTGACATGAAAGTCTCCTCTGGTCCAAATTTGATAGAGTCGCAAAAAGTCCAATCCGAAACTTTTCGCTCCACGGAAAGGGAAAAGCGTCGTTTTCCCTTTCCTTACAAATCAATGACTTACGGAGTGAGTCATTG
>JARGFZ010000035.1 GCA_029210965.1 bacterium
GCCAGGGTGCTTCGTGATACTTGGCCCCTGATACCCATGTGGTACAGTTTGCTTTGCTGAGCACGCAAACAGACTTCGATATCCCGCAGGCTTTCTCTGTAGGTGAGTTGGGCGAAGACCATACACAGGAATTGATCCAGACAAGAAAAGCTTCTGATATGGTGATTGCCACGATAACGTTGAACACATCGCCGGAAGGTGTGCATGGGAAGATGATCGATAACCTGAGAAAATATGAGCTGCCCACTGTACATAAGCTATTGCCTCCTGAGAGTTTTCAGGAGCATAGCCATATGAGAATTTTGAATTCAAGTCGATGACAGGCATAAATTGGCACTTTCTCTTTTGATTACAATAAGTTGCACGGCTAGACAAACCATTTAACCGGACAGCAGTGAGAAAGCAGTTCAAATGTGTCGCCGTATGTTTCCGGATCATCCATGCTGACCAGCTGGTCACTGCTGCCGGCATAACGGCGCTCGGTTGCCGTCATGAACGCACGTTTTTTTATCCTGATGTTCTCGTCGGACAATAACCACGCGAAGGTGCTGTCCTTCCTGCCAACGGTCTTGTGGGCCTCATCCATGATCCCCAGGTCGAACACCGTTCCAGACAGTCTGGACGCTTCAGCAATAGCCTTGCCGCTCTGGTAGGTCGTAAAGACAACTGTGCGGCCCGTCTTCTTCCTCTTCAGCCAACCGGCTATCTCTTCGGGATCAGTGTGAACATGAACACCAAGGTCCTGTACAAAAACGGAAGCATCATCACCGCCCACATCCTTGACCGTTTCGTCACTACAGATGCAGATCCAGTTGACTTCAGTACCGTTGGCAACGGACTCCCGAGTCCACACTTCCAGGGTCTGTTTGATCAGGGCCAGGCTTGGAACCGCGACGAGAACGCTTCTGGCACCCAGTTTTTCAGCTATCCAGTAGCCGGTGAGGCTCTTGCCGGTCCCACAGGGCATGATCATCTTGCCACGGGCGTTCTTCTCGATCTTGAAGTGTTGGAGCGCGTTCTCTACAGCGCTTTCCTGATGCTTCCTTGGTTTGAGCGGGTTAAGGGGAGATTTTTGCCCGGCAAGGTGTTTGCGTAGGGTGGAGAAAAATTCGGTGTCCAATCGCCGCCATTCATCTCCGGTACAAAACGTGAGCCTGTCCCCGTACATCTTTAGCTTATGACTGAATCTGTCAGCTGAAGTACATACCAGGGCCAGGTCGATCCCTTTACAGATAGAGAAAGCCAGGTCCGTAAAGGTGCTGAGTTCCTTGCGGGTAAGGGAGTGAGATTCGTCTTCTCGATACTTACATTGAATAGCCCAGTAATCTCCCTCTTTGGTCTGGGCCAGTAGGTCGATACCCTCATCTGATCCAGGGAGGTTGAAGTTGCTTTTTGAAATCAGCCCATCTTTGTACATTCGTATATCAACTACCTGCGAGAGAAAACCTTCCACTTCGGCTTCACCTAATAAGCGCTTTAATCCCGGGATGGGGTAAATGTTGATACCAAACTGATATCCGATGATTTTTTCGATTGGTATTGGCAGGGATCTATCTGGATGATATGAGGCAAGAAAGTCATTGGCCCTCGTCCTGATGTCTTCGTAGTTTAAAATATCGAGGGCCACACAACTCATTTGATTAGCTCTTTTTGATTAGCTCGATCAATTTATGAAACTGCTCATCGGTTATCTTATTGCCCCTGATTGACCTGAAGAATAACGGCAGCCGTTCCAGGGTTCTTTGATCGGATAAGATATCATCAGGTATTCGCCCAGATTCGGCGGCAGCAAGATCAAAGAATGTGTACCAATCATCAGTACCCTCTTTAAGATTCAATAGCGCGGCATACTCTTCCAGTTTCCCTCCTTTTTGAGGAGGAGATAAAACACCTCTCTCCAACTTGCTAAGGTTCCCGGGATCTAGTCCATTTTCCATGGCGAATGTCCGAAGTGTTTTTCCGAGGTCCATCCTTTTAGCCTTGAAAAATTCTCCAAATCTGCGTTCTGATACTTCTCTTTTTCCTGCCATCGCTCCATCTCCCCCTTTCATCCCGCCACATCTTCCCACCTTTTGTTGTAGTTTTATTACAACACTTCGACGTTGTCAATAAATTACAACACAAGTATTGCATCTTTTGTTGATTCAGCGCAGGAAGTGTTGTTTAACCCGATGAGGAAAGGGAAAACGACGCTTTTCCCTTTTTGTGGAGCGAAAAGTCCCGGATTGGACTTTTTGCGACCCTGTCTTTATTAGAATGCCACTGGATTCCGGGTCCTCGCGGTTATTTCATCCTCCCCTCGACCCCCTCCCCTCAGCCGTCTTCACATAAAGCTTCGCCGTGCCTGGAGGGAGAGGAAGAATTCGGAATGGGCCTAATTACACGGCTCGGCCCGGAATGACACGGTCCTTTCTCCCACGCGTCCCCGCGTCACCGCGTCACCGCGTCACCGTGCTTGCCACGCCGTAGCTTTCCTGTCCACCATAGCTTCAGAGACGGTGGAAGCGAAGGCGGGGCACCGCGTCAGGCGATTATGATCAAACCCACGCTCCCCTGCTCCCATGCTGCTAGCCAGGTTCACCCTTCACGGTTCACCCGGCTTCACTTTGGTCTTTGGCCTTTGGGCTTTGGGCTCTCTCCACCCCGCGACCTCCCTCGCCCTCTCCCATCCCATCTGCAGGCCCTTGTCCACCGTCTCGCGGGAAAAATCCAGGACCAGCTCCAATTGCTCCGTTGGCTCGATGATGAGGCACTTGTACTCCTTGTACGGTTTACCCTTGGGGTTGTGGAGGGTCACACCGTGCCTGGCGGCCTCACGGACGTTGTTGTTGATATGGGTAAACTCGTGAATGTCGGAGCAGATGATGCCGGAGGATGAGATGTCCAGTGCACGAAGGGCGATGTCCAGTATGTTCCTGGGAGGATGAGCGAGGGCGGCCGGATGCTTGGGCCAGCAGTTAATGACCACGACTTCGTCAGGATCGGCATCAAGGACGTCCCCGATAGGGGAAAACCGCCTGAGGCTGCCATCCACCATCATCTGACACTCGCTGGAAACGTACTGGGGGGGCCAGACAATGGGCACCACCGTCGAAGCGAGGACGGCTCTTTTGATGTTGGGATCATCCCCTCCGTAAACAGTGTAACGTCCCGAGTTGAGTGATACGGTGCCGATCCGAAGCTCCTTGACGATCTTATCCAGCTCGACTTCCCTTTCCACGATGGCGGCCAGAGGGTCGTTGCTGTAGATGGATTTGGCGCCACGGTACAGTTTCCACAGGGTGCGGAGATTAAACTTCCCGCTGTACACCATTTTATTGGAGATGGTCTTCCAAATCTCCTCCAGTCTCGCGTACTTCTCCATGGCCAGCATGGTGCCGTTGAGGGCCCCAACCGACACGCCGGCAATGATATCCCAGGTGTACCCTTTCTCCTCCCGCAGGTACTTCTCGGCACCCACCTGGAAGGCCCCCTTGCCACCGCCACCGGAAAGGACTAGTGCTGTTTTACCCATGAGAATAACCTCCGGAAAGATCGAATCTCAGATCTCAAAGAAAACACCAGATCAAGATCAAAAGGCTTCCTCGCGCCCCTTCGTCCCTGAGAGAAAGGGACTCACTTGAGACGCAGAGAACGCGGTTAAAACCTTAGCAGACCTGGATTAATACAATAACAATATTTGCCTTCCCCTGCGAACCTTAAAGAGACAGCTATTGACTCTTTTACAGGAACCGAGATTGCCACGTCGCTCTCGCTAACCTCGATGCTCCTCGCAATGAAGCCGACCTTTGGGTCATTTTTTCATGTTCCAGGTCTTTCCCCGATACGCCGTTACAGATTCTTCCTTACCTCTCCACCCCGCTGCGCCAGCTCTGTACCACTTCCAGGGCTTGATCTTTGAGCGTTCCCGAAAACCTGTCCCCGTCGGCAATTCCCTTCTCAAGGGCATCCAGGATATCGCAGAAAAGATTCCATCTTCCTTTATCACTGAGGTATCTGGCCATGTCCACCTCTTCAGGATCCGCCAGAGCCTCCCCCAGACGCTCCGATCCGCCCCGGACAAGTTTCTCACCATCGTTTTTGGCAGTCGGGGACCCATCACTAAACAAGGCCGCAGCCTGCACCGCAAGGCGCAGGCATGACAATGCCACCGGCTGATCCCCGTCTGCCCTTTCCATTTCTTCCTCTATCCGCCCGATAGCGTCCAGGTAAAAACGGGCCGGATCGTGCCAGTCCGGATCCGCTGACATGCTGGCAAGATAACCCCTGGCGGGATGGGACAAGCGGCTGCCGCTAAGGGCTATGAGAAAGGCCGCGTTGAGGTTTCGCGCCGCCACATGAGGTCCCCTCTCCTGGGGGCGGAACTGTTCCCGAAACCCGGGCAGGAAATCAGGCTGGCTGATAAGATAGTGAATGATGGAATTAAAACTCTTGATAAGGCCGCTCAGACTGTTTCCTCCCGCTCTTGACTCAAAGGGGTACCTCCTATTACTCTCTGACCCTTGCCGCTCAAACATCGGCGGCCAGATCACTCAAGCTCAGACCCTGTTCTTGACGGGAAGGTACCGGTCCGATAAACCTCGTCTTGAATCTGCTCCAGAGCACCTTTCGGAGTCTTCAAATAAATATACCTGAAATAATAACACTAGCGTGAACCAGGGGTAAATAAAAGGTAACAAACACATATCTTCCCAAAGAATTTTCAAAGGCCATGACTCTACTGCACAGCTATGATGCGCTAGTACCCGGAATCCTGGTAAAGAGGTATAAACGGTTCCTGGCCGACGTGGGTCTTGAGGACGGACGAATTATCACAGCTTTCACCCCCAATACAGGAGCCATGAAGACCTGCTCCGATCCCGGGTCGCCGGTCATGCTTCTCCACGACCCGAAACCTGGCCGGAAGACAGAGTACAACCTTGAAATGGTCTGTTCTGATAACACCTGGGTGGGTGTAAACACCGGCCTCGCCAACACACTCGGTGCCCGGATCGTAGACGCGGGTCTCACCGGTTATCCACAGCTGGAGGGGTTCAAGGTTTTAAAGCGAGAGGCCACCTGGGAAGACTCACGGTTCGACCTGAAGATCTCTCGCGAGGATAAAGAAGGTTTTGTGGAGATCAAGAACGTCACCTTCAGGTCGGATGACACCGCCCTTTTCCCGGATGCCGTTACTACCCGGGGCCAGAAACACCTTGAAACCCTCATTCGGGCCAAAACCCAGGGATACACCGCCTGCAACCTTTACATCGTCCAGCGCTCCGACTGCCGTGACTTTGCTCCGGCCCGGAGTGTCGATCCCGGCTATGCCGACACCTTTCACCGGGCTGTTCGGGCGGGCGTCATCATGATAGCTTGCCTTCTCGAGGTCCAGCCCGATGGGATCTATTTCAAGCGCACTCTTCCGTTTGGGGAAATAGAAGTATAATATTGTGGATTCCGGATTCTGGATTGGAAAAAAGTGAAGTATGAAAAGTGAAGGGATAAGTGCCTGACTGTTCACCTTTCACCGTTCACTGTTCATTGTATGCCCTGCAAAATTCTCAATGCTGAATACTGAATGCGGAATCATTTATTACACTGAAAGGATTAGAAAAAGGACATGAATACAACCGATTCCCATATGTACCTCCGTGACATGCGGTGGGAGGGCAAGCAGGTTATCCTCCACACCGACGGTCTCCTGTGCACCAGCGTCAGGGAGGTGGTGACCAGTAGAGCTTTTGAAAGGGTACTTCATCTTTTTCTGAACCACCTGGAAGACCATGGCGACCCTCTTCTTTCAGGCCTGTTCAGCGGACATAAAACAAAAGAGGAGCGCCGGCTCCTCCTGGTCCTGTTGAGAGCCCTGTCCGACGCACCCATCGAATACGCAGTCAAAGCCATACCCGGTACCGAGGCATACCTCCAAAACCCACGGCCTCTTTACCTGTTTGTGGAATCTCTCTACGATTTCTGGAGGTCTTTCGACCGGTACCTGGTCTGTTTCTCCGAGGAAGGGCCATTGAGTCACGACAAAAGGCCCTATCGAACATTCAACGCCACTATGGAACGTCTAACCGACACAACCAGGGCCCTTTACCGGGATATCTGCGAACACATCTCGGGGGACCACTGCAGGATCTTCCGTCAGCTGCACGCCGGCTGCAACGTGGGAACGATCGCGGTGCGCCGGGAGTGGCCCTCCCCGGACCAGAGCACAGAACTTCTCCACAACATCCCTTTTATAAGCCAGGTGCTGATCAACCCCCCTTTCATCATCGATCCCCCCGAGAACAAGAGAACGGGCCAGTTCATTCGCGTTAAAAAAAACCCCCTGGAGGGGATTGAACTTAAAAGCGATGAGTGGCTCTGCTACCCCGCTCAGGTAGGCCCCACCATCATCTTCGTATATTTTCACCAGAGTTTTATGGGGCTGGGATGCTCCCTGGCCAACCTTTTCGAACTGGCCACGGATGAGCAGGTGACACAGGGGCCTGACGCCATTTATCTTTACGGCGTCGATCCCGGCCACATGGAACAGTACGGAGACCTTCCCACAGTCTTTTTCGACGACGAGGAAAAGGATTTTCTGGTCGCCGCCATCCCGAGGGGGGACGCTTTCGGCTATTTCGGTTATCTGAAAAAGATGATGTTGACCATCCACAATATCAAGATGATGAAAAAAGGCCGAATGCCCTTCCACGGAGCCCTTGCACAGATCACCCTGAGGAACTCTGCCACGGCCACCATTCTGCTCATCGGGGAGACCGCAACAGGAAAGTCGGAAACTTTAGAAGCCCTGCGCACTGACGGCAAGAACCAGATAAGCAGGATGACCATCCTGGCTGACGACATGGGTTCCCTGGAGGTTGCAGAGGACAGAAGCATTATGGGATACGGGACAGAGACGGGGGCCTTCATCAGGCTGGATGATCTGGAACACGGGTACGCTTTTAACCAGGTGGACAGAGCTATCATCATGAGCCCCCAAAAAGTCAATGCCAGGGTTGTTCTGCCGGTGGCTTTCATTGATGAGATCCTCAAGGGACTGGAGATCGACATGATCCTCTACGCCAACAATTACGAGGAGGTGGACAATGATCACCCGGTCATCAGCGGTTTTTCGGATGCCCGGGAAGCCCTGACCGTATTCCGTGAGGGCGCAGCCATGTCCAAGGGGACCACGACCTCCACCGGACTTACACACAGCTATTTCGCCAACATCTTCGGTCCCCAGCAATATCGAAAACTCCACGAAAAACTGGCTGAAAAGGTATTTGAGGCGGCTTTTGCCAAGGGAACCTTCGTCGGACAAATGCGAACAAGACTGGGGGTGCCTGGTTCCGAGAGGACCGGCCCCCTGGAAGCAGCGAGGGTTCTGCTTGAACTGATCTCGAACCACAAGTAGCATCTATTAAAGACGATATTTTTAACGCGGAGTACGCTGAGAAACGCTGAGGAAAACCTCACATATGGGTAAAGGCCAGTTGCTATGACCGCAACGCTTTTCACCACAGAGGAAAATGAGGACACTGAGAAATTCCGGGAAACGGGAAGAGCGTGAGCCCTGTAAAAACTTCGGTGAAGGGAATAGCTTTAGTGCTTTTGGGTTCCTCAGTATTCTCAGTGTCCTCTAGTGAGTCACATTCCTATAGTGAGTGACGAACGGGTGGTGAAAAAGAATTCAGGCGTTTATATTGCTTGATATAACCTTGGCGCGCTGCAGGGAGGACAGGTATGAGATACGATAGAACCTTAACACTCATGTTAGCCTTCACAGTCATAATCAGCGTCACATTGAGCTTTCTTGCCCCTGGTAACGCCGCGGCCCGGCCCGAGTTCGCACAGTTCACAGGCAACCCCTGCAGCGCCTGCCACCTCTCGCCCCAGGGCGGGGGCCCCCTCAAGCCGGAGGGGGAGAAGTTCAAAAAAAGCCTCAAGGATCTCGACATTCCCATTGATCCTAACCTGAGGATCTCTACCGGGCAGAGACTTCTGTACATCATCCTGTATCTATTACACATCCCCTTCGCTATAGCCTGGGTAGGACTGTTCCTTTACACTTTCGGCCCCGCTCTGCGAAAACGCAGGCTGGTTATACCTCCAAGACCGTACATTCGTCAGATCATCTACGGGACAATAATCGTGCTGGTAACCGGCCCCTTGATGGTGGTTTTCCGGATGAAAATGGTACCCGGCCTTTTCACAACACGGTTCGGGCTGCTGCTATTGGTCAAGATCGCTGCTGTCCTCGTACTCCTCACCGCCACAGTAGTCCTCCTGTGGCACACAACGGTGTCTCTGAGCAGAAAGTACAAGCGATTGGCACGATCCCTGGACAAGGGAGCCGAAATTGATCTGACTCCCGATGACCTGCTCCTTTTCAGCGGCCAGGAGAAGCGCAAGGCCCTGGTTGCCATCGACGGGAAGATCTTCGATGTCTCCGGCAGGAACCTCTGGCGCAAGGGGATCCATCCCGGGGGGCATCACGCGGGCCACGACCTCACCGGCGATTTTGGCAAAGCGCCCCACGGAAAAGAGGTCTTCGATAGGGTTACACCTGTGGGAACGGTTACCGAACCTGCCACCACGTCCCGAAAGGGGCCCTTTTCCTGGGCAATTATCCCTGGCATCGCAGCCTCGGGAATCATCCTGATGGTGGTGGCGTTGTGGAGATGGTGAGAAGAGCAGGAGTCAGAATCCAGGAGCCAGGAGATATTTTTTCCTTTAAGACGAAAATCACTGACTAGGAGCAGGGTAGGCAAAGAAATGTAACCGCGAAAGAAAATTGCCAACAACAATTTTGCCAAAGGTTGTCTCCTGGCTCCCGAGGGTACCAGTTTCCCCTCACCCCAACTCCAGATCCTCGCATTCGAAGTATTCCTTGAAACGGATGATATATCGTGTTCCTCCGTTTACCTTAACCTCCATAGATCCGTGGAGGTTATCCGTAAGCGAATGGATGAGGCTTAACCCCAGCGTCTGCCGACCGCCTATCTCTCTGGTATTATCCATCCCCACCCCGTCATCGGCGATCTCCATCGCGAACCCGCCTCTGCCTGTTTTTCTCATGGAGATGGAAACAGTCCCGCTGCGGCCATTGGGGAATGCATGGATCAGGGCATTGGATACCAATTCGTTGATGATCAAACTTAACGGTATAGCCGTGTCTGCATTCAGATACAGCTCTTCCAGATCGTAGTTGACGTGCACTTTTTTGGCCCTGTCCGGATATAGCTCAAGTGCATGGTTAACCAGTTTCCTGGTGTTTTCACCAAAGTTGACCTTGGTGTAGTCCTCTGTGGAGTAAAGAAGTTCGTGGATGATGGCCATGGACATGGCCAGGCTCTGTCCCTTCTGGAATATTTCCTTGTCCCGCAGGTTCTCGATGGCTCCAAGATGTGCCTCCAGAAGACCGACGATGGCCTGAAGGTTATTCTTGACCCGGTGGTGGATTTCCTTGAGGAGAAGGTTCTTTTCATTCAAAGAGGCGTGCAGGGCCTCTTCCTTTTCCCTCAATTCCATGACGTTTCGCGCGTTATCGAGGGCTGTCGCCGCGATTGCGATCAAACCCGGCAGGGGATTATCAATGATCTTCTTCTCGGAAGGGCTCTTGTCCGGATTGAAAAGGAGCAGACAGGCCTGGATCCTCCTCTGCCTGTCGTAGATGGGAACAGCCAATCGCTCGTTTATTTCACAACCTGATGTCTTTACGAAGCAGGTCTCGCCGCAACGTTTATCCTCACAGAAAAGGAACTCCATAAAGCTCGACATGCTTTTAAGGTCCCGCAGGATATGACACCTGGACTCCCCGAAGTGACGCTCTCCTTTCCAATACCATTCCTTAAACAGAAGCTCCCCGTCATCAACGATACCGGCTGCGGCGCCATCCGATTCCCACAACTCATGGGCAGCTATCACGACCGACCTGAGGATCGACGCGACGTCGAGGTTGGAGTTTATCATGCAGCTCGCCTGGTTGAGTATTTCCAGTTGGGTGCTGTGGAGTTTCAGACTGGCTGTTTTTTTTGCCACCTCTTCCTCGAGGATCTGATGGTGATCCTTGAGGCTGTCATTGTAGGCCTTGACCTTCAGAAGAGACCGTACGCGCGCGATCAGTTCAGGTTTGCTGACAGGTTTCGTGAGAAAATCGTCCGCCCCCTCTTCCAGGGCCCTGACTTTTGACGCCTGGTCGTGGAGAGAGGTTACCATCACTACCGGGATGTCCACGGTCTCAGGTGCCGCCTTCAGTTCACGGAGGATCCCGTAGCCGTCTATCCCTGGCATCATGATATCGAGGAGGATAAGATCAGGGTTCATCTCGCACGCAAACTTCAGGGCTTCCTCACCCGACTGGGAACCGATGGGATGATGACCCGCCGCGGTGAGGATGGCGTCCAGAAGTTTCAGGTTCCGCGCATCGTCATCCACAACAAGGATACGCCCTGCTCCCGGAGCGGAAATTTCCACAGGTAACGTCAATTCTGCTTTCATGTCGCCATACCCTTTAACAAGGTCTGCAGCCCCCTGGCCGTTAAACCTTGCCCCTTAAAGACGGTCCGGTTTCCAACCCCTCCTTACTACCCATGATCCCACCGTTAATCCTGTCACTTTCAAGTTTTTTCTCCACCAGCACTGCCATCTGCTCCACGCTCTCAACCTCTCCAGGAAAGGTGGCCGTACCGAAGCTCACCACCGGCACGACCCCCTGTGACAGATCGTCCCTGGACGGGAAAACAGAGGCTGCCAGCGCCTCTCTGATCCTGGTAACAACGTTGACGACTCCCGTTTCCTCGCAATAGGGCAAAAGCATGGCAAATCCGGCATCTTCATAGCGGGCAATGAGATCAATATCCCTCAGAACACACTTTAGAACTGAAGCGACCTCCCTGAGTACCGTGTCTTTCGTACCGTTTTCTTTCTGTTTCCCGGATCGCTCAGGATCATGAATAACGACCTTCACCAGGGAGGTGGAATATTCATGGCGCTGGGATCTTTTCAGTTCCAATTCCATGAAGCGCATGAAAAAATCCCGATTGTAAACCCCCGTCAGGTTGTCCATGATCGCCGTATCAGTTTCTCTCAGTCTGCTGTAATTCAGTTGGTCCATGTACCTCCTTTTTTTCAAAAGTACCTTCAAACGAGCCTTGAGCTCCCTGGGATTGACAGGTTTGACGATGTAATCGTCGGCCCCGAGTTCCACACCCCTCACCCTGCTCTCGAGGTCGGTCAGGCATGTAGTCACTACCGTCTGAACGGTGCTGCGACCCTTCATCCCCTTGGCCCTCTCAAGGACCTTGAACCCGTCCATGTCCGGCAGCAGGATGTCCAGGAGGACAAGGTCAATATCCTGCCCTTTGATCATTTTAAGGGCATCCTCTGCTCTGCCAGCTTCCACGACCCTGCACTCCAGGAGCTGCAGCAGATCCCGGGTCAGCTTGAGGTTCGTCACGTTATCCTCAACCACCAGTACCGTTTTGTCTGACGTATTTCCCTTGAGGGCGCTCATTTCATGACCACCTGATGCCCCACTGAGGCTACTGAAGCGCTCCGTGCTGCATCCAGCGGCAATGTAAAGTAGAAGCAGGATCCATAGTCTTCACCCTTACTTTCGGCCCAGATCCGGCCACCGTGCATCTGAATGGACCTTCTGGACAGCGCAAGACCCAGACCTGTCCCCGGGGTCTTGTTGGCCAACCCTCCCTGGGTCTGGTAGAACTCATCAAAGATCTTCTCTATCTCATGCCTGGCAATGCCGCTCCCCGAATCGATTACAGAGATGACCAGATCATCCCCCGACTTTTTCGCCGCGACCTCGATCCTCCCGCCGTCCGGAGTAAACTTGGCGGCGTTGGAAAGCAGGTTAAACAGGACCTGTTTTACTTTTCTGGAATCTGCCGTGACTTGAAGATCGTCCACACTCTCATCAATGGATAGTTTTAGGGTCAATCCGTTCCTGTGGGCCCGCTCCTTGATCATTACCAGAGAGTTTCCAATGATCTCAGGAATGTTCACCGATTCAGGCACCAGTTTGTCGCGGCCCGATTCGATCTTGCTGATGTCCAGAATATCGGTGATCAGCGCCAGAAGGTGCTGTCCACTTGCCATAATATCGGTGAGGTACTCCTCCTGTTTGCCATTTATCTCTCCAAAGTGGGAATCGAGGAGCACCTCCGAAAAACCTATGACCGCGTTAAGGGGTGTACGCAGTTCGTGGCTCATGCTGGCAAGGAAGTTTGACTTGGCAATGTTGGCCGCTTCCGCTGTGTCTTTTGCTTCTCTCAGCTCCACGAAGGCGCTTTTCAGATCCATGTTGGCCTGTGTCAACTGCGCCGTCCTCGAACTTACAGTCGCCGCGAGGTCTTTCTGGTGGTTTTTTAACAGTTCATCCCTCGTACGAACATCATCCATCATGGAGTTAAAACCGTCGATGAGTCGTCCCAGTTCGTCCTCGTTGGTCTTCTTGACATGGACGCTGTAGTCCTCCTCTTCGGACACTCTTCTCATGGCTTTGAGCAGCCTGTTGACCGGCACCGAGATAAATCTCTGCAATCTTGTCGACAGGACCGCAACCACTGTGAAGGACAGGACGGCCACCAGAAGGAGCACCGCCATAAATCCCCAAAGCTTTGCGTAAAGTGTATCTGTGGTAGCCGTGATAAAAACTGTTCCGATCACCTTTTCCTCAAACAGGATGGGGCTGGACACATCCACATGGGTCCATTCGAAAGCCGCCCATTTTGAGGCGCTCATGATCGCCTCAGAATGAGTTTCCCAGTCATTAGCGAAACGGTGGCTTACCTCTCCGGATACACTATTCTGGCCAAACACATTATCCTGGATGCTGAGGTATCGGGAGAAGGGCCTTCCTCTTTCATCGATGATGGTGGCGGCCAGGACCGAGGGTTCCGCCTGCAGGGCCAGAAGGTTTTGTGTGGCTGCTTCCCTATCACTGAAAAGGATTGCGGATGCACTGTTGATCCCGACGATGTCGGCCACCGTCGTAAGCCTCTCAATGATGCTGTGGCGGAAGGTTATGTACTGAAACACCATGAACTGGACAGCCCCTATTGACAACACCACCGTTGTTACAAGCAGGATGACAGCGATCAGTTTGGTCCGGATGGGCGCGTTCCGAAGGTTCCAGTTCATTGGATCTCCCCATGTATGGACAGGGCCAGTTTCAAAAGGTTGGAACTGATTATTAATCCAGCTTTGCTGGCAGAGGATCGGTTCACCGTAAAACGGAGCTTGTTGTTTACGGTAAGCAAGCCAATGATTCCTTCCGATTCTGTGAACGAGGGTACATCACTGATGGTCAGGATGGCCCTGTCTGCAACTTTTCTGAGCACCCGCTGGATTCCCATTCTCTCCGAGACGCCAACAAAAAGGATCCGGCAGTCATCGGGAATATCCTCCCAGGCTTCTATCCTGTGAACCGACAGAAACCGATTGTGGATAATCTTGTCCTCAAAGGAGTCAAAGGCACTGCCGAAACGATCCTCTCCCAGAATATAAAGCCCAAACGGCTCTTCAGGATCAGCAAGGGCTCCCTCCGGCCACTGCACGAACTTGGCGATGTTATGCACAAAGGCCGCCTTGATCTGATATTCCGCAGGCATCTCAGCTACAGAGAGCCCGGGTGCTGCCACAGCTAAAACAGCAATAGCCAAAGCAAGACACACCGCCAACGCGGCATTTTTTCTTCCCGTGCAGGGACTGTAGGAACGCTTCGAGGTCATGGCTGCATTTCTAAGTAGTACTCCTGGTTAAATTATCCGGCGTTTCATTCACTCAGGCCTTTTCAGAAACGGTACTTCACGTTCAGGCCAAAGGTCCTTTCATCCTGGGGAATCTCGGTCTGGACATGGTCAAAGGTCCCGGGGTGCGAATAATCAACATTGAACAGGTTGTAGACAGAAACGGACATCTCCAGGTTCGACGTCAACGCGTTGTGGCTCAGGGTGGCGTTCGCAAGAAAGAAGGAGTCAATAGTCTCACTGAGGTCCTTCGACAGGACCTCTCCCACATACTGGTTGTCCACACTGAGGTAGACCTCACCCCGAACCAGGGGAACCGAAACTCCCAGGTTGACTAACTCTTCCGGGGAGTTGGGCAGCTTTTCCCCCGTCTCAATGTTTTCCGTTGTCTGGAGGGCTACCGAGAGGTACCCGGAGGCATCCTCGCTGATGTATTTTCGGATCTCGAACTCCAGGCCTGTGGATATAATGTCATCGGGGCTGTTTAAGAACTGGACCACCGTTTCTGCAAAATCGATGGGGCTTACGACCTCTTCAGCCTGGATCAGGGATTCGAGGTTTGTACGGTACGCAGATGCGCGCAGACCCCATTTGGCATTGAGATCGTGCTCCAGGATCACTTCGCCAGTGCGTATCACCTCCGCCTCCAGATTGGAGTTGGAGATCTGGGTCAATCCCCCGTCGTTGTAAAGAAACTCATTGAGGTTGGGGACCCTGAACGCCTCGCCGTAAAGCCCCTTCAGGCGGGTCCGGGGCCCAATCCCGACAACGATGCCAACTCGCGGGTTGGTTCGCTCAACGTCACCTTTAAACACATCCTCATCGTAAAGGTTATGATTCAGACCGAGGATCAGGGAGGCGTTAGCCGAAAGGCCGATCTCGTCCTGCACGAAGGCGGATATATTGTAGTAAGTCAGCTCATCGTCCTCGTACTGGAAGAACGGATCAACGTCATAACTTTCCAGATCTGCGCTGTTTAATGAGTATTTGGCCCCAAAGGCCAGTTTATTTGAAGTGATCCCCTTGTAATTTCCCTGGAATTCGAGAGATTGCCAGTACACCTTCCAGTCGTCCTTGAAGATCGTATAGGGGGCATCACGCCAGGTGGGAACCGAATAGTCATAATCATAGGCAACAGGAAAGTCGCCATCATAGTAGTAGTGTTCTGTTGTAGCCTTGACCCACCACGACAGATCCTCTCCCGGGTCTGATGTATATGTAAGGTCAAGATACTGGTAACCTTCCTGAATGATCTCCTTGCCGGTGGAGGGCAAGAACGCCCACACTGTAATCAACTCCACCTGAAGTACCTTTTGTCCTGGCGGCGAGGGTCGTGATCCCGGGCTCTTCAAGGGTCACCTGCACCTCCTCATCTGAACCGTCCGCGGGACCCTTGGTAATGATGTTGATGGTGGCAAGCATGGCGTTTTGACCGTAAAGGGCCGAGGCCGGGCCTCTCACGATCTCGATCTTTTTGATATCGTCCATATCGATGCCAAGGCCCGGACCGGTGAAGAAGCTGTCGTTGGATGCCTCATTAAAACGGTGACCGTCCACCATGAGAAGAACCCGGGCATTGTAATCGCCTGGAAGACCGACCCCTCTTACACCGAGGTAGCTATAATTCCGGTCGGAGGTGACGTAAAACCCCATCACCGACCTCAGGGCATCTGAAAGGGTCCTGTAACCGTAGCGGCGGATCTGCTCACCCGTAATAATGGTGACCGACGCGGGCGCGTCGGACACGTCCTGTTCGTATCTGGAAGCACTGGCCACCGTCTTTACCTGGACAGACATGAGATCCTCCAAGCTCAATTCGGTGAGATCGACAGTGGGTTCTTCTGCTATGACCACCGAAGGGACTGTCCATGACAACCCCAGAGCCAGCGTTATTAACAGCAAACCTTTAACAACTTTTCAGGTAGCGCATACCGGTTTCAATCCGCTTTCGTAATAAAACATGACCTGGCTCCTTTAAAACAGGTTTTTCATTCACGCTCAGTCCGGTGATCCAGGGACCGCATCTTATTCAAAACGAGGCCGCTGATCTGGATCGGAACCACTGTTTTTATAAATGGTTCCTATCGTGAAGGTCTTTAAGCCATAGAAAAACCACCACGATTTGATTGCATATTTGAAATGACATCACAATAGTGCGCAAATTACATGCCCGGCAAAGGTTTATTATGCTCCTATATTTAGCATTTAAAAACAATCACTTAGGCGGCATTGTTCAGCTTCACTGATTCGTGGCTGCATAAAATAAACGACCAGAATCGTCACATCTGACATTTTTTGGCAGTAAGTGGGATAAATTGAGAATTGAGGGTTGCGGAAAAATCGATCGACTTGGCGACCCGTCTTCGTCCTTGGGGCGTCGCCGTTGGCTATGCCCTCACAAGTCGGACTACGCCGCGGCAGGCTGAGCGACCTGGCGAACAAGACCTGATTTAACGCAGAGTGCGCAAAGAGCGCAGAGGAAACCACATTCAGGGGGAGAGCTAATCCAGAAACCTGGAAAACGGAGAACGGATGAAACCGTGAACCGTGAACCGTGAACCGTGAACCGTGAACCGTGAACCGTGAACCGTGAACCGTGAACCGTGAACCGTGAAAAGCTTGTGTTTTCGGTTGGAAGTGTCAAGTTTGTCCGTTCACTTTTCACTATTCACTGTTCACTATTTCCTGCACAATCCAAAATCATGAATATTAACCGTACCTTACCGATCCTTTTAATATTGATACCTTTGAGCATTATTAATTGTTCAGGAAAGTATCACACCTTTGCCGATTATCCGGGTTTTAGGGAATATTATCAGGCCAGGTGCGATACTACCCCACCACCTGCCGAAAAGGATCGGGAATTACTTGAAAGGTTCCGGCCACGGTTCATTCTCCCCCCCGGCGGCTCCTACCCTATCGATTTTTACAGGGATTTCCTGCCCTATACGGTCATGAAATCCTGGCCGGACAAAAATATCGTCGCCCTGGATGTGAACAGGGGGCTTCTTCAGAAACACCGCGCGGACCGGGGCGCCTACCTGGAATTTGACACGAAGCGCTTCAGATCTGACGGGAAGGATGTCAGGTGGAGAGAGGGGTCACCGACCCCGGGTGAGGACAGGTCCCCGGCCGTTTACGGAAGAATTTACCGGGAGCTGGTCAGTTTTTTGGAACCGGACGGCTCTATAGAAAAACACGATCTTATATTCCTGAAGTACAACGTCCTTTTTGCCACCAGCGGCCTGCCGGCGGAACTGTCAGCCTGGTCCAGGCTTCTCCTTACCTTGGGTGGTTTCGACAGGGATGACTGGCATGTGCTGGACAACTTCGTGGCCGTCCACGTCGTTCTTGATGAGGCTGAGGCACCCATAGCAATAATTCTGGCCCAGCACAACCATCATCGGGCCTTCATGATCGGCAAGGATATCCCCTTGCCCCTGGACGAGCGCACTGCCTTCGACGTTGCCCTTCGTTCCAACGAGATATACCCGGCCTCGGATTCGCCTGACGCTGTAAACCACAGAGTTATCCGGTGGAGCCTTTATCTGGACTATCTCCTGAGCGGGGAGAACGGTCCGGCCCTGAAAGGCGCGGATGTGACCTGGGGTAGAAACGCCGGTGGCGGTGAATTCGATTACGACCTTAAAACCCTATCCCCCTGCGACCCCCTTTACACATCAGAGATGCTCCTGGGCCAACCGCGCCCCTTCATGGGCATCTACCTGGGTCGGGACGGCCCTCCGGGAAGTGACTACTACAACACTCCAAAGCTGCTGCCCATGGGCAATATGCTGAAGTTCGCCTATCTGAAGGATGGAGACCCAGAGGACATAGCCCTTGTCCGTAAGGCCATCGATCGGAAGAACGACAGGATAGATGTGGAGATGATCATGGAACACGGGGGAAGAAGGTTTCTGGAGGACTGGAGGGAAGTAAACAAATTGCGGATTGCGAATTGAGGATTCCGGATTGAGGATTTTTAAAGCAAAGAAGCATGATGCCAATTAACAATTCGAAATCCTTAATGCTCAATGCTCAATGCAGAATTCTCAATAATTTTTCTTCTCCCTGTGTGCCTTGCCAGTTAACTTCCCCAGAACAAATCCCATGACCATCCCCATAAGCACCAGGAGAGGAAAGGCGATGATCCTGGACATGGTGATATCCCAGAAGAATATCTTGAAGGCCACCACCTCCATATTCTGAAGGAGGATAACAGCGAAAAGGAAGAGAAGTACAACGATCGCCCACGTTTTTGCTTTCATGCGAATACCCCCGAAAAAAGGTAAACGGTGAATGGTCAATAGTTAACAGAATAGCACAAAATCCCGCTTCTATCCTTACACTTCACCGTTCACTGTTCACGGTTCACCGAGCTCACTTTTTGTCCTTCTCCTTGTCCCTTGTTTTGTAAGTTACCACCCTCACCAGCCCGATGCCAGCCCCCTTGTCATCTGTGGTCACAGCGTCACTTACGGAGATGACCTTTTTCACATTGTCTCCCTCAAGGAAGGCGTTAACCTGCTCGTCGAGGGTTTCGAGCTCTTCGTGGGCGTGGAAGACCTTTAAGGGGATCGAAAACGTTTTTACTTTAACCATTTTAAGCCTCCTGTGGGTCAATTCCAGATTTTAGACAAAATATTCTTTCACCAAGTATAACTTAACCACACAGAGGTGTATGGTATAGGGGATAAGTGATATCGGCTGAAAACCAACAGCTCATAGCGTAAGATCTCCTGCGTCCTGCGTGCTGCGTCCTGAACCCACTGGTCTTACCATTTTTCCTTGACATCTTTATTGATTTTACTATCCTATGACCCATACAAAAATATAAGCCAAAGTTAGGGGTGTCCGCTCTGCGGTCTGAGATCATACTCTTACTTACCTGACCCGGATAATACCGGCGTAGGGAAACGGAACTGGCACCAGCCGCAAGGCGAAAAAAAACCGTTTCCCGAAAGAGAGGCGGTTTTTTTATTATGCCCGGTACCACCAGGCCCCTCACGAACACCGAGCGGGACATATACAGCAGACATCTCCTGATCCCCGAGATCGGCCAGGAAGGCCAGGCCAAACTCCTGGGCAGCGGCGTCCTCGTTATAGGGGCGGGCGGTCTGGGCAGCCCGGCCCTCTATTACCTCGCTGCCTGCGGGATCGGCCGCATCGGCATCGCCGACAGCGATCGTGTGGAACCTTCCAACCTCAACCGCCAGATCCTTCACGGCCCCCCCGACCTGGGCGAGGGGAAGACGGTTTCCGCCCGTAGAAGTATCGAGCACCTCAGACCCGATATGGAGGTCGAAGAGTACCCGTTCCGCATCGACCGTTCCAACGGGCCGGGCATCGCTGCCTCTTATGATTTCATCGTTGAGGCCACCGATAATTTCCAGTCAAAATTTCTCATTAACGATATCTGCGTCGGTGCGGGCATTGCCTTTTCCACCGCCGGTATCCTGGCCATGTATGGCCAGACCATGACCGTGATCCCCGCCAAAGGCCCCTGTTACCGCTGCGTATTCCAGGAGGCTCCGGCCCCGGGAAAGGTCAAAACGGCCGCCGAAGCCGGTGTTCTGGGTACGGTACCGGGGATCCTCGGCGCCATTCAGGCCACGGAGGCCATCAAATATCTTCTCGGTATGGATGGACTGCTCACGGGCGCCCTTCTCACCTTCGATGCGGCAGCCATGGCCTTTAGAAAGGTCAGGCTTCCCATGGACAAACGCTGCCGGGTGTGCGAGTAAAACCCACCCGGGCGATCAACGGAAAGGCTGATTCTATGGACAAACCACTAGTGATCGGAGGGCATACCTTTACATCGCGTCTTTTGATGGGAACAGGCAAGTTCTCCTCCCCGGAGGTAATGAAGGAGGCCCTGCAGGAATCCGGGACCGAAATGGTCACCGTAGCTCTCCGGAGGGTCAACATCCACGATCCGGGGGACAGCATCCTCTCCAATGTAGGCCGCGATCGATACGTCCTTTTGCCCAATACATCAGGCGCCAGGGACGCAGAGGAAGCGGTGCGCCTGGCGAGGCTTGCCAGAGCCGCCGGGGGCGGGGATTTCATCAAACTGGAGGTAACACCGGACCCTAACTACCTCCTCCCCGATCCTATAGAGACCTTAAAGGCCGCAGAGATCCTGGTTAAGGACGGGTTTACAGTTCTCCCCTACATCCATGCCGACCCCATCCTGGCCAAACGGTTGGAGGAAGTAGGCACAGCCACTGTGATGCCCCTGGGATCCCCCATCGGTTCCAACCGGGGGATCAGGATGCGAGACGCCATTGAGATCATCATCGAAATGGCAAACGTGCCTGTAGTCGTAGACGCTGGACTGGGAGCGCCCTCCCACGCTGCCGAAGCCATGGAAATGGGAGCCGACGCGGTTCTGGTAAACACCGCTATTGCTGTGGCCGGTGACCCTGCCGCCATGGCACGGGCCTTTAAAAAAGGCACTGAGGCCGGAAGAGAGGCGTTTATTGCCGGGCTGGGCAAACCCCGCAAGAAAGCCGAAGCGTCCAGCCCACTGACCGGATTTTTGAGGTAAATAAAGAGACAGTTTAAGAGGTAATCAAAAATGACCTTTGACAACGTGATCGAGGGCCACTCCTGGGACGATATCACCAGGCAGATCGCCGAAAAAACCCCTGAAGAGGTCCGGGAGGCCTTGTCTCCCGGGATGATGGACTCCGGGGGCACTGATATTGACAGGTTTATCAGCCTCGTGTCTCCAGCGGCGGATGAAGCCCTGGAGGAGATCGCCCAGCGTGCCCAGCTCATTACCGAGCAGAGGTTCGGGCGGATTGTAGGGCTGTACGCGCCTATGTATTTGTCTAACAGCTGCACCAACTCCTGCCTCTACTGCAGCTTTAACGCGAGCAACCAGATAGACCGGGAGACCCTTTCTGTTGAGCAAGCCGTTTCTGAAGCCAGGCATCTGCATGATGAGGGGTTCCGTCACATCCTGCTCGTTTCCGGGGAGGATCTGAAAGCGGTGAACCTGAATTACCTCAAGGAGGTGGTGAGCAGCCTTCGCCCTCTCTTTGACTCCATCTCCATCGAGATCTACCCCATGGAGACGGACCAGTACCGCGAACTCGCCCAAAGCGGCGTGGACGGGCTCATCATCTACCAGGAAACTTATAATAAAGACCTCTACGCCCAGGTCCACGAAGCCGGGAAGAAGACCGACTACCGCTGGCGCATCGAAACGCCGGAAAGAGGCGGGGCAGCAGGTTTCAGGCGCATCGGACTCGGCTCCCTGCTGGGCCTCGACGACTGGCGTACAGAAGCTGTCTACCTTGCCATGCACGCCCGGCATCTTATGCGCAAATACTGGCGCAGCCAGGTGACGATTTCCTTCCCGAGGCTTCGGCCCGCCGTGGGAGGCTACGAACCCCCATGCCCCGTATCCGACCGGGACCTGGTCCACATGCTCACCGCCCTTCGTGTCTTTTTGCCCGATGCGGGCATCCTGCTGTCCACCAGGGAATCGAAGGAGTTCAGGGACAACATGATCCCCCTGGGGGTCACCTCCATGAGCGCTGGTTCCTGCACCCAGGTGGGGGGCTACACCGGTAACTCGGCAACTGCAGGGCAGTTTGAGATCGCAGACCACAGGACCCCGGAAGAGGTGGCTGAAACGATAAAGAACATCGGCTATGAACCGGTGTGGAAGGACTGGGACGCGGCGTTTATAAGGTGAGAAACACCCGTGGGTGCGTAAAGCGTGCGTGCGTACGTGCGAAGATCACAACGCAATTGACCCCTCTTTTGGAATTTGCGTAAAGTCTGTCATCGCGATCAATTACCATGCGAAGCAATCCCGGTTACTATAAAACGCGATGTTTTTTTGAACGCAGAGTTACGCCGAGGCGGCCCTCTGGTAGGCCGCACGTCTCGCAGAGAGCCGCAGTTAAACTTATAATTTGAATCTGGTTCTTACCCGCGGTCCACTGCGATAACACCTGAGAGGAGGTGTTCCTGCGGTCCACTGCGTTAAAGCTTTCAGCAAGGAGAAGTGTAAATGGAAATTACAGTAAACGGTGAAAAGCAGGAACTGGACGGCAAAATAACGGTGGGGCAGCTTCTCGAAAAACTCGGCATCGACCCCGAGGCGGTGATCATCGAGCGGAACCTGGATATTTTGAGCCTCGATGATCACGGTAAAACGGTTCTTACCGAGGGCGACAGCATCGAGATCATCAGGATGGTGGACGGTGGTTAGTCCGGTGAGACAAAAGAGGATCGATGCCTTCCTGGATATTGATCTTTATCCTGTGACCTGTGAGAGCCTTTCGGCCGGGCGCTCCAACGTTGAGGTATTAGAAGGCCTCATCGCGGGGGGAGCCAGGGTCGTCCAGCTTCGGGACAAGGAGGCCTCTCCGGGTGACCTTTACAAAACGGCTGTGACCTTCCGGGAGATGACCACGAAGGCCGGTATGCTTCTCATCGTCAACGACTACGTGGACATCGCTCTTGCGGTGGGTGTTGACGGGGTGCACCTGGGCCAGGACGACATGCCGCCGGAAGCTGTGCGGAGCATCGCCCCGGATCTATTGGTAGGCATTTCCACCCACTCTTTAGAGCAGGCCCTAACCGCCCAGGCAGCCGGAGCCGACTACATAAACATCGGACCCATCTACCCCACCGGCACCAAGAAGGTTGCCGTCAAAGTCATGGGACCGAAAGCTGTGACCGACATCGGCAGCCAGGTCCAGATCCCCTTCACCGTCATGGGCGGCATCAAGGAGTCCAATATGGACCAGGTGCTTAAAAGGGGAGCGAGGCGGCTGGCGGTAGTGACGGCGGTGACCCAGGCGCCTGACATAGCCGAGGCTGTGAGAAAAATGAGAGAGAGGATACTCGGCTGGCATGAAAAAAGCTGATTCCAAATTCCAGATTCCAAAGTTCAAATTTCAAACAGTTACGGGCGGCCTCTGGCCGCCTTTTTTATGCGACGAAAGCTGTCTAACCACAGGGTACACGGGGGTTACACAGGGGAAAACTTGGTTCCTGTAAGCGCGGTGAAGGCTCACTCACGCAGAGCCGCCGGGGGGCGCAGAGAACGAAACGGATAAAGAACAAATAAGAACAGACATAAACCCCAACAATAATTATTCTCGATTTCTTTTCAGTTTCTCTAAAGCCAGTGAAGCTTCATCTGACCAGGGATAATTTTCAAGCAGGAGCGCGAGGAAGGAGAGGAAGGATCTGGCTTTGTCCTTCGGACTGAGCCGTGGCAAGCGAGTGGGATCCCCCCGGCATTAGATCCTCTCAGTGGCCTCCGTGATCTTTGTGGTGAAAATCACCGCTTTTATAGCAACTGGATTCCGGGTCTTCGCCCGGAATGACGGAGTGGGTTCCCCCGGGTTCAAGTTTTCCCTCCGTCTTCGTTCTTCGAACTTCGCCGTGACTCGCAATGACAATGTATGTTTTACTGCGTACTGCGTGCTGCGTCCTGCGTGCTACTTAATCGCTTTTACAATACAAAAAACGCCTTCTCCGAACCCTTCCCTCACCGGTTCTGGCTCCGTCATCTCCCGTGGGTATTTAAAGATCGTCTGGACGAAGCTTGTGGAGCTAAACCCCGCCTCCTCCAGCATTGCCTTTACCTCGGCCGCAGAATAGAAGGTGGCCTCCCGGTAAAAGGCGCTGTCGGCCTTGTTGGCATCGTAGATCCTGCCGGTGGGGGTGTCGCGGTCAATAAAGGCAACGATCAAAGATCCGTCTGGCTTCAGGACTCGACGGGCCTCCCTGAACGCTTCCGGCACATCATCGAAGAAGCAGATGACCGTGACCATGAGAACGAAATCCAGGCTCTCGTCAGGGAAAGGAAGGTCCTCCGCCACCCCATGGACCACATCGATGCCCTTTTTCCGGGCCACCTCCCTCATGGATTGGGAGGGATCCACTCCCAGCTTGATGCCGAGGGGCTCGGCGAAGCGGCCGGTTCCCACACCGACCTCGATCCCCGAACCGGAAGGCAGCACCGACCTGACAGCCTCAACCTGGGACTCGTAGGTGAGGTTGTTCTTCTCGAACCAACCCTCGTAACGATCTACCTGACTGTCAAAGGTTCCGGTCTTGGCCATGGATCACACCTCTCTATAAGGTTATAGGTATTTCAAGTCTGATATACCAATGTTAACAGGGATAAAGGGGATGAAAGGGATGGGCAAAAACGAGCACAACTCCTACGGAACTCGCTTCGTTGCTCTGTTTTTTGCTTTTACCCCGACACTCCGTTACCCCGATACCCCGATACGATCTTGTCCTATCCCTTCCCTCCCGGCCACGGGCAGGCGTTGGAAATGGTCACCGTCATGACCGCCTCCCCCACTGCGGCTACTCTTAAGAACGCTTCATGGAGGGCGGCGAATATCTTATCATCTTCACCCCACATAAGGGTGCTCATGGGACCGGTCTCCCTCTCGATACCGTGGTGATCAAAGACCTGGGTCGCTGCTTTGATGGAGGGGGAAAGTTCGTCCTGCCGGAGGGGGTAGAAACTGACCTGCGCGGTTATGCCGAGCATGGGGGAACCTCCTGATCTCAGATCTAACAAAAAACATTTCACCACAGGGTACGCGGGGTTACGCAGGGTAAATCAAGATCCTGAATCATTTCGATACAAGTTTTTAGATAGGCACGTAATTGAATTGGATTCGCTTTACCCTACTAAACCCTGCGGTGTAGCCATCGTGGCTGCGCTACGGTAAACAAGCTTTTGATCTAATTCTACGTTCTACATTCCGCATTCTACATTCTTACTTTTTTATGCTCAGCCCCGCCTTGATAATAAGCAATATCCACGGGATCCCGTGGAAAAACATATCAAACCAGTCGATGGGTTTGACGAGCTTGCCCCTGGCCAGCATCTGGAGCTTCTCCACAATGTGTGGCGGAGTGAAGGGGGCGAGCCCCAGGGTCAGGCAGGCGACGATGACGAGGATCCAATCCAGACTATCTATCCATGTAAAAAATTGTTCCAAAATAGAACCCCTTCACTTGATAATTTACTTTTGCGTTTCACAGCTCATCCGATTTCGCCAACGGCTTTAGATCAGCTTCGACGGACAAGTAGCCTACGGTTCACGGTTCACGGATTACCCACCTCCCCCGATGATCCCCTGCTCGTACAACCAACCCACGAGCTGAGCCACGAAGTATACCGGGAAGATGTAAATGGACAGCTTAATGACGCTGTCAGGAAAGTTGACTTTGCGGTTGATCATTTTGCGGATACCGGTGACAACCACTGAAAAAGCAAAGGTCAGCGACAAAAGGACAATAAAATTACCGAGGGTCTTAAATGCCACCTGATAGGTGCCCTCCTGCACATACATCTGGATATAGACAAGAAGGAGTATAACTCCGCTCTGTACCAAAAAGAATTTCCGCATTTTGTCCTTCCTGGCAGCGTGTCGGAAAACGGCAACACGCTGCTGTTATTTTTTGTAAACCAGTCATCACCAAGGTCTTGAAATGATGAAGGTTGGCTTGATCCCTGGAAGTGTAAATCAAAACCTCCGCAGTAGATATTATCGTCTTTATTGAACCGTTGTTGAAGTCTGGATTCCGTGTCCTCGTTTCACTCGGCCCGGAATGACAAAAGGGGATGCCAGCCCTCCAACCAATCCCTTTTATCCCCTTCACCTGCCGCGGCAAAATCACCAAAATGAGGGACGAAGAAGGGTCCCTGTTAAGTCAGCCTTTGATCCTATTCTGAGTTCTACATTCTACATTCTGTCTCTAAGACACCTCAATACCTACATACTTGGATACCGTTTTCTCCTTGTCTTTGCGTCTCCGTGTCAGGTGGTTTTTTTACCCAAAGCATACCTGGCATACCCCGGGACCCACATTCTGGACCGGACACGTTCCTCAAGGTGAGCAGGATCCACCGGTTTTCTGGCCACACCCTGCTCCATGGCTTTTCCGGCCACTGCGACAGCGATCTCCCTGCACACCTCCCTGAGTTCAGCCGGGTGAGGGTAGACACAGTTAATATCGAGATGGTCCTGCGGCAGGATCTCCGACAACCTTCTTGCCGCAGCGGTGATCATTTCATCCGTGATGGCCTTTGCACCAACCGTCAGGGCGCCCAACCCCACACCCGGGAAGATGAAGACGTTGTTCCCCTGTCCCACAGTGAAGATCCTGTCACCCGAGGTGACATCCGGGAAGGGGCTCCCAGTCGCGACAATAGCTTTCCCTTCGGTCCATCGATAGATGTTATCAGGCGCCGCCTCGGTTTTATCTGTGGGGTTTGACAAGGGGAAAATAATGGGCCTTTCCGTATTTCCTGCCATGGTTCTGACAATATCCTCGCTGAAGGAACCTCCAACCCCTGAAAGACCCACAAGAACTGTAACGCCCCCATTTCGCACCAGGTCCAAAAGAGAAACCTGGTCGGGGTTTGCCAGGGGCCAACCCCTGGAGAAACCTGCTTCCCTGGATAACCCCTTCTTGTATTCATCAACTTCTCTCCTGCCGTCATGTACGACTCCCCTGCTGTCGAGTACGTAGATCCTGTGTTTCGCATCTTCGAGGGTAAGCCCCTTGGCAACAAGGCTCTGGCAGATCTGCCTGGCGACTCCAATTCCACCGGCTCCCGCTCCGAGTATGGCAAAGATCTGATCGGTGATACTGGATCCGCTTATCCGCAGGGCTCCCTTTATTCCGGCCAGGACCACTGCCCCGGTTCCCTGGATGTCGTCGTTGAAGGAGGGCAGTTCATCACGGTATTTTTCGAGAAGAGTAAAGGCGTTCTGTTTGGAAAAATCCTCCCACTGCAGGACCGTGTCGGGGAAATTCCTCTTCACTCCCTGTACGAACTTATCGACAAAGGAAAGGTACTCCTCCCCCCTGATCCTGTTTTTCCTGATTCCGAGATAAAGAGGATCGTTGAGGAGTCCCTCGTTATTGGTACCCACGTCCAGTGTCACCGGCAGGCAGTTGGCAGGGTGAATGCCGGCGCCCCCCGTGTACAGGGATAGCTTGCCTACAGGTATTCCCATCCCCCCGACCCCCTGGTCTCCGATACCCAGAATTCCCTCAGAGTCGGTGGCAACGATCATCTCGATGTTCCGGTAAGGCAGGGAACGGAAGATCTCATCGATGTTGGAGATGTTTTCCGGAGAGAGGAATACGCCCCTCGTAAAGCGGAAGATATGGCTGAACATCTGACAGGCAAGGCCCACCGTCGGTGTATAGACAATGGGTATCATCTCCTTGAGGTGTCTCATAAGAAGGGCATAGAAAAGGGTCTCGTTCCTATCCTGAAGGGCGCGGAGATAAATATATTTTCCCAGGTCGGATTTCTTGTCATTAAACCCCTCGTACCTTCTCTCCACCTGCTGGTCGAGGGTCGAAACGGCGGGTGGCAGGTAGCCGTCTATCCTGAAAAGTTTCCTTTCCTCCGTAGTGAAGGCCGTCCCCTTATTGAGGATGGGGTTATGAAGTAGTTCCATGCCTTCGGTGTCGATCTCAACGACCTCTTCCCCTGACTCATCCTTGTAGATCCTGTAGTGAAGCATTGGACCCTCCTTGCGATATTGATATGAAGGAATTCCTACAACGCACTCAACGCCTAACAGTATAACAGGGATAGTATTCCGGAAGGGTAATGTCTTAAAATTAGGCTCGTCGCACAAATGAGTGCATGAATCTGGTCTTTGATAATTGAAAGCATGAGTTCCTTCGGGTACTTAGATGGTGAGAGCCAACCCTTGTACCCGAGGAGGAACCCATGCTCATCTCTAAGCTAATCAAGAACACGCTGCCATTGCAAGGATTTCGTGTTGGAAACGTGTCCGCTCACGAGGAAACTCTCGCTGTTCAGATCATCCCCGACCGGCGATATTCGCCACGTTGCGGTTGTTGCGGCCTGGCTGGCCGGTACCGGGACACACGGTCGGTGCGTAGTTTCCGGCACGTTCCTTTGTGGAGGATCGAGGTCATTCTGTTTTATGCGCCTCGCCGGGTTCGTTGTGAGGCGTGTCGCGGTGTTTACGTGGAAAGGATGCCGTGGGTGGCAGGCAAGCGTCGCATGACAACAGCCTTGGCTGTGTTCCTCGCCACTTGGGCAAAGGAACTCCCTTGGGCTCGTGTCGCCGACCTGTTTCGCTGCTCCTGGGGTACGGTAAACAACGCGGTGGCCTATGTTGTCGATTACGGATTGGCTAACAGGGACCTGTCGAAGATCACCAATATCGGTGTTGATGAGATATCCCGAAAACGTGGTCATGTCTATCTCACGAACGTTTACGACCTGGATCGTGCCGTGTTGATATGGGATAGTGGACCCCTTAGATGGGACAGTTTGTTAAAGTGTAACAGACTCGTTCCGAAAGGGGATATGGATGAAGAAGC
>JARGFZ010000036.1 GCA_029210965.1 bacterium
CCTGGCCTTTTAAGAACGCTATTTTCCGGCAAACTCCAGCTAGGAGCCTGAATGGGGTTCTCCGACAGGCTCCTAGAACCAGACACTAGATACTATTTTGTAGGGCCACCGAGAGGCTCATTCTGATCCTGGGCCGGCCTGTTACCGAAAACCCTTCCTCCTCGGCAATACCGATAGTTTTTTCAAGATCCTCCTTTTTAACATGATGCATACCGGGTTCGGCAATGAGTACATGAGCTCCCGGCTTGAGAGCTCGGCTTAATTCCCTTAAGAAAAAAACCTGGTCCGGGACTTCGTGAACCATCCAGAAACAAAGGGCAAAATCGACGGGGGTTTTTACCGGGAGCCTCAGATCCCCCACGAGACGGGTTTCGATGCGATGGGAAAGCCCTCCTTTGATGGCCCTCTTCTCAAGGATCTTCAGCATCATGGTTTGGAGGTCCAGGGATATGACTCTGCCTTCAGGACCGACCATTCGCGCCATTCCAAGGGAGAAAAAACCCATACCGCAGCCTATGTCCAGAACGGTCATCCCTGGTTTGACATAGGAGCCCAGGATCTTTTCAGGGTCGTGGATGAGGTGCCTTAGAGGGTTGTCGAAAAGGTACGCCATGTACCAGGGGCAGATATGGTGTCTTCGGTCGCTCTTAATTCCCATAAGTAATTCTGACAGAGGACAGTGTCTGGTGTCCAGGTGAACCAAGAATGTAGAATGCAGAATGTAGAACGTAGAAAGAACCTTTAATCGATCATTGACAAATTATTTGTGAACAGGGACACTTTCTCCACGCTCCACGCTCCACGCTCCACGCTCCACGCTCCACGCTCCACGCTCCACGCTCCACGCTCCACGCTCCTCGCTCCACGCCCTTGCCCCCGATACCTTTTCCATCTATATTGACCTTCACATTACCGCAGGAGGAATTTTTTTTGAGCAATTGTCCAGTGATAAAGCGTTGCACCTTTTTCGATGACCAGATGTCTGATATGCCTGGTATGGCAAAATTGATCCAGGTTCAATACTGTCAGAACGATTTTGCCAGTTGCGCCCGGTTCGTCATTTCATCGGAGCTGGGCATGGGGTCGGTGCCCGGAACTGTTTTCCCGGGACATCTGGATAAAGCCAGACGTATATTGGCTGACAACGCCGGATAATATCCTGCCGCCCATTCAAATCACCCGCCTGCAAGTATCTCCAGAACCTGCTCCCCCGTCAAAGACCCGGATGCGAGAAGCGCATAGGCCAGACCCATTACAATGTGCCACTCTCGGGGTCGGGAGATCTCTCCCATTACCGAATTAAAAAGCGCATGGATGTCCTGGTCCAGGGCTTCTGATCCCCGTTCGTCCCCGGATATGACCATGAAATCCCTTGCTTTTTTTGTGTCGTAGCTGCTTGCCTGGAGGCTCTCTTCATCCCATTTTCCCAGCAAAAAATGCTCTGCGGCGCTGCCTGCCAGAGCAGCCTTTGCGAACTTCTGAGAGAGTTCCTTGGGGCCGTCCTCCATGGCAAGGTCCGGAACTGTTTCTCCCCTGTTGTTCCCAGAGATGGGCCCATGAGGTTCCATCGATACCGATTTCACCCCAAGCCCCTCTTTCCACATCATCCAGGCGTGCCCGGCCTCGTGGAAGGCAATGCGCCGCTTTTTCTCATCAATAATTTTATTCATCCCTGATACCAATGGTGGAATCACGCTAACAGTTTGACACACCAACATGTTGGTTCGATGAGGATTTTACGATGTTACCATAGTCTGCAAAGGTGGTATCCTGTAATTTCAAAGATCCCTTTCAGGAGGCTATCCATGTCTGAGGGTTGGACCGGCATTCTTGGCAATGCCCATCCCCTTTTTTATCTGGGTATTCTTATCCTTTGCGGTTACGCGGGGGGCAGGGCAGCTCATGCGCTCAACCTTCCCCGGATCACCGGCTACATTTTAGCCGGAATGCTGCTCAGCCCGTCCACCACGGGCATCCTGGGCGCAGGCGCCTTTGAAAAAGACCTTTCCATCATCACCGATATTGCTCTTGGAATAATTGCCTTTTCCATCGGCGGCACCCTGGAGTTCGACAAGCTCAGGAAATTGGGAAAGGCCATCATCATCATCACTTTTGTGCAGGCCCTTGTTGTGGCCCTTCTCGTGAGCGCCTCAGTGATCTTCCTCTTCCCTTACCTTCCCGGAGCCGGCATCGAACCCGGCAGCGCCCTTGTCGCAGTGGGTATCCTGCTGGGGGCTATATGCGCTGCTACGGCCCCCGCGGCTGTCCTTGGTGTCGTTCATGAATATAAAGCGAAGGGCCCGATGACCACAGTTCTCCTCGGGGTCATTACCCTCGACGATGGGATCACTCTGGTTCTGTTCAGCATGGTTGCCGGGATCGCCGGGAGCCTGGGAGGAAAGGGGGTTTCCCTGGTACAGGCCGGGCTTGTGGAACCGGGTAAGGAGATCATGGTCGCACTCCTCATCGGCACTGTGGCGGGCCTGTTGCTCAAGCTGCTGGTTCCAGTGATCAGGAGGCGAAAGGCGCTCCTGGGACTCACTCTGGGCACCATATTTCTTACCAGCGGCATTGCTCTGACCCTCCACACTTCATCTCTCCTGGCCTGCATGATGTTGGGATTTTTTCTGGTCAACACCATGAACCAGCCGGAACCCTGGTTTGAAGTCACAGAAAAGATAGAGGAACCTCTTTTTGCCATGTTTTTTGTTCTCGCTGGTGCGCACCTGAAAATAGGGGCCCTGGCAGCGGCTGGGACCCTCACTGCGGTGATCATCACAATGAGGACCGTGGGCAAGCTGGGCGGGGCCTACCTCGGGAGTGTGTTATCAGCGGCTCCTGCTGCCGTGAGAAGATACCTTCCCCTGGGGCTTCTTCCCCAAGCGGGAGTTTCTATCGGACTTGTGCTGGCTGCCAAGGATTATGTCGGTGATGTTTCCGCTGCCATGATCATGGTCAACGCGATACTGGCTTCTGTCATTATCAATGAGCTTATCTCTCCCCTTCTCGTCAAAAAAGCTTTGATCAAGTCGAGTGAGGCTCAGAATGCGGGAGGAGAATGATGAATTCCAGGAACCGTGGAACTACTCCAAGTGAAGCGATGCGGGTGCGCGACGTTGTTGCCCGGCACAAGGATCGTCAAGTACCGTTGGTCAGGCAGGACGCTCCCATTGCTGAACTGGCCCAGGCTATTGCATGGCATCGGCACAGCCGACAGCTTTACGTTGTGGACGAGCAGGACCATCTTTTGGGGAACATCACTCTCGGCCGGCTGGTCATGTACGTTTTTGCCAGCAGCCATGGTTCGAGCATGAACCCCAGGCATGTTATAGGCCTCATCACCTGCAAGACTGCCGGAGATCTCATGACGGAAGGGACCCTCTCCACCGGAATGGAGGATGAGGTGGAAGAGGTGTTGGAGCGTATGGTCGCCGGAAATTTGGATGAGATCCCGGTAATAAATAATGAGGGACGGGTCGTCGCCGACCTGACCATGGTGGACCTGCTGATGGCGGGGTAGTTCGCTTTCCCGGGATCAAAGATCCGGGAAAGCGAATCTCATACCTCAAATCTCATATCTCAGTAATCTGAAATGTTGAATATAAAATAGGGGAGGTGGAAGGGTGTAACTTCAAACCTCAAACATCAAACATCAAACATGGGATCGCTTCACATGGGTGACGGTTCGCGATGACGGGTGAAGCGGTATCTAAGTGTCTAGGTGAAAGATTATAACTGCAACGCGGTATGTAAGTGCGACTGGATTCCGGGTCGTTGCGCGGAATGACGGATTTAGGGATTGGAGTTTTATTCTACGTTCTGTGTTCTGTGTTCTACATTCTGCAGTTTCCCCCATTCGCCCCCTCTCCCACTCACCCTCTCTGGCTTCCAACCGCGTCACCGGGTCCGAAGCCTGTCACGCCAGAGGCGTGATGTCTCCGCGTCCATTGTTTTTCCTCATTGCCCGCCCTGCTTTCTCCTCCGCACTGCCCAGGACCCTACTGCGAAGATAACAAGGAGAAGCGGAACAAGCCCTATGTTGATAAACTTGATCCAGGCCTGAAGCCTTTCTATGTCCCTCCGCAGTTCAAACTGCACATTTCGAAGCTCTCTGCGAACCTTTACTTTCTCCTGACGGAAGTTCTCCAGTTCCTCTTCCTGCTCCGGAGTGAATTCCGGAGATTCGGAATCCTGTCTCTGGGACTGCAGTTCGTTGAGTTTTCTTTCAGCTTCCTTCAGTCGGGAGACAAGCTCCTGCTCCTTGACCCTGTATTTCAAATCCGCGTCCTGGGATACCCGGTCAAAAAGTTCGAAGGGGCGGAAGGTGGAGGCACGGCTGCGGATCCCGATGAGATCGGAGCTGCCGCCAAGCTGATCAAGGAGGTTGATGACGAGGTTGGCGTTGTCGGCCATGGGCAGGGCCAGCCTCTGGCCGAAAAAGTCCTGGACCTCGACCCAGAAACGGTCCTGAAGCAGGTCGCTGTCGGCGACGACTACAACGTTGATATCGTCTGCTGATTTGGTGAGGTGTTCACCGAGCTGCTTTTTTTCCTCGCCGGCATTTTCATCCGCGGGCGGGCCGTCCGGAAACGCTGTTGCTGCCGGGCCCTTTATTCTTGCCGCCAGGGTAAAGGAGACACCTGAGGGGGAGAACTCCGACAAGAGCTTTGCCGGATCAGGTCTGAACACAAGATATGATCCATCCAGGAGCATGGAGCGTGTGCTGGATGAAAGGAGGGGGGTCAGGCTTGTCCGGGCATCTTCCGTTTGCGTAAGGGAACCGGCGCTTGCCAGGTTCAGGTTGTCCAGTTGGGCTGTCGTCACCTCTTCCCTGTTGATGAGGTCTTCCCTGAGAGCCAGCCATGGCAGGTAGTTCACTGTTTTGACCTGGTTATCGTCCCTGTAGGAGACTCTCTGGGAAACTGTCATGTCACCCACGACCCTGCCCGATTCCATTGCCAGGCCCCACGCTGCCAGGAGTTTGTCCACTGTTCCCTCTTCGGAGAGTCCCGCACCCGGGCGGCTGCCGGATTCGAATTCACTCACCGGGTCCGCGAAAACGAGGGCGCGGCCTCCTCTCAAAACGAACTGGTCGGCAGCGTACAGGGCGCTATCTGAAAGGCCGTGGGGGTGGACAACCATGAGGACATCCACATCTTCCGGTATCACCTTCTCACTCAGGATGACCTCTACGTCGAATTGGCGGTTCAGTTGGTCGGATATCACCCAGGGGACCTGGGCCTGAAAGGGGTTTTGGGGGGTGGGACCACCTGAAATGGGCAGGGCGCTCAAAAGGCCCACCTTGACCTTTTCCGGATTGGCCAGTGTGTGGATCATCTGGCTGATGTCGTACTCAAAAAAGATCTCCCTGTCAGCCTGTATGAACGGGATTATGAGGCTGCGGCCATCTTCCGAAGTTGCTGCCAGCCCGAAGTAGAGGTTGTCGCCTCCCTCCTGAACGCTGACACCCTGAAGTCCAAAACCCACTGCCTCATCCTCTTCCTCGGAAAAAGGCTTCGGATCGACGATGGTAAGCTTTATCTTTCCGCCCGCCCTGGCTTCGTATTCCTGGAGAGTCTCTTTGACCCTTCTCGCGAATACTTTAAGTCCAGGAAGGTCTGCGGCCGCCTCTTCGGACCAGAACAGTTTCAAGGTGATGGTATTTCCCAGCTTCTGCAGGATGTTGATGGTTCCGTCCGAGAGGCTGTGAAGATCCCCCTGGGTCAGGTCTACCCGGGCCCAGCGCAGGACTGGGCCTGCTGTCAGGTTAACGGCAATAAACAGTATGACTGCGGCCAGAAGGCCAACCGGTGAGAAGATAGTCCTTCGATCCATTCCGTCCTCCCTAGCAGCGTGTCAGGCAGCCTCGATCACGCTGCTGTGAATTTTTCGGATAGCATTTATTTAAGTTTTTTCTTTGAAACATGGGTACCCAACCGATGAATCATGGTGGTGGTGTATTCAATATCTCCTATATATTCGCTTTACAGACTTAACGGCACTTCCGAAAAATTTTATCTAGGAGTCTGTCTGTTTTCTCCCGCAGACTCCTAGCTGCGATGGTGATCCACGGCCCAGGCTCCTGCATAGAGCCAGAGTCCGATGAAGGTGGTGAAATAAAGAAGGTCTCTTATGTCCACAACCCCTCTCACAATGGAGTCAAAGTGCTGAAGGAACCCAACCGTGGACATAAAGCTGATCACAGCGCCTGGAAGCAGGGGTTTAAAGAGATCCAGGATGAGAGGAAAGCCCAGGAGCAGGAAGGTAAAGCATAAAACCACCGACACCACAAAGGCGATCACCTGATTGCGTGTGGCGGATGAAACACAGGCGGACACAGCCAGGTAGGCGCCTGACATAAGCAGGCTTCCCAGGTAACCTGCCACGATCACTCCGTTATCAGGATTTCCCAGCACATTGACGGTGATCCAGATGGGGAAGGTGAGGGCAAGGGAGATGGCCATCATGGACCAGGCGGCCAAAAATTTCCCCAGGACCGCGTCGCCCATGGATACAGGGAGCGTCATGAGCAGTTCGAATGTACCTGTTTTTCTTTCCTCGGCCCAGAGCCGCATACCCAGAGCCGGTGCAAGGAACAGGTAGAGCCAGGGGTGCCAGGTGAAAAAAGGCTCCAGATCTGCCTGAGCACGGGCGAAAAAACCGCCAAGATAGAATGTAAAGATGCCCGCGAGCATGAGGAATATCACGATAAAGACATAGGCTAGGGGAGTCGAGAAGTAACTCCTCATTTCCCGTCTGTAAATGGCAGCGATGTTCATGCCTGACCTCCGTAAGCGTGATCCGTTGTCGGGATGGTAAGATTTCTGAATACCTCGTCGAGGCGGCCTGGTTCCTGCCTGAGTTCCAGCACGTTGAGATTCTGCTGCCTGATGAGATCCGTGACCTGGGTCAAAATAAGGCTGCCCTCGGAGGGGAAAGCCTGGACAAGACACCGGTCCTCAACCTCAGGGGTGATCTTGACAGCACTGACTTCAGGAATTCTCTCGAGCTTCTCGGCGAATTGTGATGCCCCTGCCGTTGGAAGAAGAATGGTGACGGCGTTATGATCCGACGCCATGCTTTCCAGCTCTACAGGGGTTCCGTCGGCCACGATACGGCCGCTGGCAAGGATCACAGCGCGGGTACAGACTGCGTGAACTTCCTCGAGAATGTGAGTCGAGATGATGATAGCCTTGGATTGGGCCATCTGCCTTACCAGCAGCCGCACCTCCTGCTTCTGGTTGGGATCGAGGCCATCGGTCGGCTCGTCGAGTATGAGAACCTCCGGGTTGTGAAGGATTGCCTGTGCCAGGCCCAGCCGGCGTTTGTAACCCTTGGATAAGGTCTCAATAGACTGGTTCCAGACCTCCCGGAGGTTAACCAGGTCGGCTGTTTCATCCATGCGGTTTTCCAGCTCTTTTCCACCCAGCCCCCTGGCTTGCCCGGTGAACCTCAGGAGCGTGGCCGGGGTCATCTCCGGGTAGAGGGGAGCACCTTCAGGCAGGTAACCGATGCATGCCTTTGCCTTTACGGGGTCTGTCAGCATGTTGATCCCGCATATAGAGACATCTCCCCGTGTGGGTCTCAGATAGCCGGTAAGCATTCTCATGGTTGTGGTTTTACCGGCACCGTTGGGCCCGAGAAAGCCGAGGACCTCCCCTGTCTCCACAGTAAAGGAGATATCCTCAACAGCGACAATTCTGCCGAACTCCTTCCTGAGGCTGGCTGCCACGATCCTGGATGCGGTCATAGGGTTCCTCCTGAGGGTCGCATTTAATTCAAATGATGTGAGTGAACGGTGAAGGGTGAATAGTAAGTGAATGCTGATGAAAATCTTTCCTGTTCACAGTTCACGTTTCACTGTTCACCAGTCATATTATTCCGCTCAGAAAATAATCATAGACACTATTTCTGTCAACGGTGAAAAAGCATTGGAATCTGGGTGTTGGACTGTTTTTTCCTGTACCCTGCACTTTGCACTGACTATTCCATCCCTTTCATCCCCTTCATCCCTGTTAAACTTGGTCCTTGCTTGTTTTTGCTCTAGATCCTCCCTTTTCGCCAAATCGTTCAGTCGGATGGTTCCTTCTGGGTTCTACATTCTGCGTTCTGTTTTACAGACCCCCTCCAGCACAGACAGGACAGGGCCTTAACGCGAGTGGCTTTTCCAGGTTACTTGAAGCCAGCAGTTCCTCGTCCCCCATGATCTCGGCCGTAGAACCATCGGCGATGATCCTGCCTTCACGAATGACAAGGGTGCGATGACATAGATCCAGGACCATGTCCAGGTCGTGAGTGGCGATGATCTTTGTGTGGGTAAAACCTCTCAAAAGGTTGATGAGCGCGCGCCGCGATTTTGGGTCGAGGTTGGAAGATGGCTCATCCATTACCATAATGTCCGGAGACATGGAAAGCACGGTGGCTATGGCCACGGCACGCTTTTCTCCACCTGACAACCTGTAGGGCGGCCGGTCATGGAGGTGCCACGCGCCCACTGTTTCAAGCGCAGTCTTGACCCTGATTTGAACCTCAGTTGAGGGCAGCCCCATATTGAGTGGACCGAAGGCAACATCGTCAAATACGGTGGGCATGAAAAGCTGGTCGTCCGGATCCTGGAACACAAGCCCCACCGCACGCCGCACCTGCTTGAGGTTTTCCCGTAAAAGCGGGCTGTCGCCGATGCGAACGGTACCGCTTGTCGCAGTGAGGTAACCGTTGAGGTGGAGCAGCAGAGTGGACTTGCCAGCCCCGTTTGCGCCTACAATGGCAACCGATTCCCCGTGAGTGATGCGGAAGGAGATCCCGCGCAGCACCTCGGTACCGTCCGGGTAGGTAAAGTGAAGGTCCTGTGTTTCGACAATATGATGACTCATCCCATGAGCTCCGCAACTGCTGCCCCAAGCCAAAGGGGGAAATTTACAAGGCGCCAGGCGGCGAAAAGGGAGATCCACCCTGCCATGAAGATATATTCGGCCCGTCCGAAGGAAAACGGTTTCATAATCCGGATGTTACCGTCAAAGCCACGGCACCACATGGCTGAATGGATCCTCTGGGCTCGGTTTAAGGTGCGAAGGAGGAGGTGTCCCAGGAGAGAACCGTAGGCGGTTATGTTCATGCCTTTTCCATCGAAGACCCTTAGGGAACGAGCCCGCACCATGCGCACCGCCTCATCAACAAGCACAAAAAGGTAGCGGTAGAGGAAAAGAAGCTGCAGGGCGAAAAAACGGGGAGCTCCCAGTTTGTCCAGGGCCATGCACACAGCGTTAAACCCTGTAACCGCCACGAGGGTCATGGCGGTTCCCACAGTCAGGGTGAAACGGAGGAGGATCGAAGCGAAGGACACCCATCCGCCGGTGATGGACAGGCTGCCGATCATCATAATAGGGTTGTGATCCAGCAGAGGGTTGAAAATCCCCACCAGGATGGCAAAAGGGGAAACCAGGAGGATCCTTCTCAGGATGTATGTCAGGGGAAGGTTTCCGGCAGCCAGGAGAAAGACAGGGTAGAAGATAAAGGGGACAAGTGCCGATATCTCGTATTTATCGAAAGATACGACGACAGCGATAAATATCAGGGTAGTGATGAGCTTGGCTCTGGGATCCAGCCGGTGGACAGCGGTATCCTGGCCGGCAAGAGTGTCCATGTACCCGATGTTGTAAAAATGATGTTCCAGTTTGCCCATAGTTTTCCCCTGGGGAGTGTCGTCCCTGATCTGAACGTTTCACGGGAGTTCTGTCCGGTTATAGTGGTGCGATTTACTTTCTGTGTGCGACCTGGCTGTGTCCGACCTGGGTTCGGAGGTGGTACCGTTTGAGAAATAACCCCAGGGCACCGGCGAGAAGAAGTGTCAGGATCCCGCCCACCAAACCGGAAAGAGGAGTACCCGGTCCTGTGGATGGCCCTGCCGCAGATCCTTCACCAGACTCTGTCCCGTCCTGCTTATCCTCCCCTTCAAGGTGGTAGTCCGGCAAAAGGGCTGTCTTTTTCTGGAGGTCCGCCAGGGAGCGATGTACTTCCCCCTCGGGTTCCCGGATCTCACCGGTCCCGGTCACGCGAAGCACCGACCACTCAAGGCCGTCCGGATATTTCGAAGAAAACCAGTTAAATCCTGCGCCGGTTATCAGGGTGGCGATAAGAAAACCGGCGGCCAGGCCCCTCACGGAAAGGGGGTTTTTCGGTGCGGCTGCATGGGCCCCGTCCACCAGGATCTCAGGTCGTGCTTTCAGTACGAAAAGGACCACCGTTAACGTTGCAACTCCTTCCATAAAGCCGATGGCCAGATGGATCGGCTGCATAACAAGGACAAAGGTACGGAATGGAAGTTCGGAGATGCCAGACAGGAAGGTCTGGGTGACAACGGCCAAAGAGCCTAACTGAAGGGCAACAACCGCACCCATCAGGGCTCCGGTCACTATCAGCCAGCGTCTTTTATGGTCTCGGGCGATCTTTTTATAAATGAGCGGGTAGACCACGAAACAGGGGAAAAAGCCTAAATTGAGGATGTTGCATCCCAGGGCGAGGAGGCCTCCGTCGGCAAAGAACAGGGCCTGGATGATCAGCACGGAAGCTAGGGTAAGAAAACCGGCGTAAGGGCCAAGCAGGATAGCGAGGATCAACCCTCCGCCGAGGTGACCGCTGGACCCGGTAGCTGGTATGGTAAAGTTGATCATCTGGGCAGCAAATATAAAGGCCCCCAGGACAGCCATCAGTGGGATCTGGTGATCATCCATCCCGTCCCTGAGTTTTCGGGATGAGTATCCAATGAGTCCAGCTGTGGCCGCCCAGGCGGTGCCGCCCACAGCTGGGGATATCAAGGCGTCCGCCATGTGCATAAAGGATCTCCTGATAAACCGTTGCGTGTTACTTAATAGCAAATACGTAGCACTCGAGGGGCCTTAATGTCAAAACTTTTAATATCGGCATATTTTGAAAATGACTGTGCAAAGTGTATACATTCAGTAGTAATTGGAAGAAAGCTTGCCCCTTGAGTTCGGCTGGCAACTGTGCTAATCAGTTTAAAGGGGGTATGAGGAATTGTTACCTGGCATTCTCACGCTGCATATGTAAAAGCGATAAGCACAGCTACCACGGCTGTGCTGTTTTGTTTTAAGCCGATGGAAAAGGTCCATTGGGAGCATGTCACAGAAAGTAAAGGAGTCTGGCAATGGCAGAAGGTACGGTCAAGTGGTTTAACGACGCAAAAGGTTTCGGTTTCATTGAGCAGAGCGAAGGCCCCGATGTCTTTGTCCATTTTTCGGCACTGTCAGGCGAGGGATTTAAGACCCTTCAGGAAGGGGAAAGGGTGACCTTTGATATCGTCGATGGGCCCAAGGGGCCCCAGGCAGAGAATGTTGTAAAGGGTGGATAGGGGGAAACAACAATAAATAGTAAGAAGCCCGGCAATAGCCGGGCTTCTTTTTTAATAGCCCCAAGGCAGGTTAGTGTAGAGTGTAGAGATTTATGTGTTGTCTTCCTGGCATGACCCATACGGCATGATGTCCCGCGATCCAGATACTAGATACCAGACTCCAGATACTTTTTTCTGATCTTTTCCACCCGCCGCCGGTTCACCCCCAGATCCCAGGACCCTGTACGAGCCGCGGACCGCACATGGATCACCTTCCCGTCTTCGGACACCTTAAACAGGATGTCGTCCACAAACCCCAGAAGTGATCGAAACTCAGCCTGGATCGTGTCTGGTGAGCTGGATACTACGGTTGCTCTTGGCATAGACCCCATAATTGCTGAGAGAAGTTCCATGGATTGGGAAGAGGCGCCTTTAAGAGGAAACGGTTCGACCCTTTTTGCCGGGTCCTTTGCCAGGCTCGACACGCAGTTGGGCGTGCCTGGACAGGCAGGAAAGTCGAGGTCTTTTTGACTGATCTGAGGATCTTGTATTTCGTTTGCCATGGTCAGCACCGGTAACAGGAGCAGTATGAACATGATGACTGTTGTTTTCATAAGTAGTTAGATTCGGTTTAATCCTCTTTTTCGTTCATCACTTTGACCTTTGGGCTTTGGCCTTTGGCCTGTTGGTAAAATGTGTGACCGCGTTTTACCAACCCCCTCCTCCGCCTCCTCCGCCTCCGCCACCGGAACTTCCCCCGCCGCCAAACCCGGAAGATGAGCCCGGGGCAGTGGATGAAGAGGAGATCGCCGATGACAGGGAGGATCCCAGACCGGAGGCGAAACGGCCTGTGTGCATGCTGTCCCAGTGGTGTCCGTGGTACCAGTGTGGGGAGTACCCCTGGCTGGCCGCTGCCTCAGACAGCACATCGGCGAATTTTTCAGACCACTCCTGGTCAACCTCCAGGGCCAGAGCGTAGGGCAGATATTTTTCGAACAGATCAGGTGTTTTATCCGGGGGATGAAGCTTTTCCAGACGGTGCTCCTCAGCCGTGGACATGTACATTTTGAACCCCTCGATCTTGTCCATGATCCTGCGTCCAAGGTTGGTTGGTGATTTGAGGAGAATGTAGAAAAGAAGGTTGATCACAACGAAAAAGACGAGGGTTGCCAGGAAAACCAGGGAAGTCGCCTTGGCAAAAGCGCCACCGGCCATGACGAGAAAAAAAGTGAAGATGGCGGCCATGGCGAATTTTCTGGAGGCCCAGAGAAAAAGGGTTGCAGCCGTCCATGGAGTGAACCAGAGGACGATGAACAGGAGGGGATGGCCGCCGGATCGGGATCCCCCGCTGATACCCATGAGAAGGATGATAGCGATGGAAATGAGCACACCCACAGTCATGTAGCCGCTGTTATTTACGATAGTACTCTTGTGATACTCTTCCTTGAGAAGATCCTTAAGAGCGTCCATGGCGAGTGACACTTTTTTGTGGTTCTCATTTTCCAGCTTGAGAGTCATGGCGCTGCCTGGAAACAGTCTCTTTGCCAGCCTCATCTCACCTTTGGACAGCGGGGTCTTTGGTTCTGCCTGGGTCCTTTTAAGCGTATATACCCTGGAAAGCCCGAAAGCCTTGCTCTCCTCGCTGATGGTGAGGTACCCCTTAACGGCAAGGTTGATCACAGCTGCGGCGAAGGCCTTGTCATCGAAGCCCATCTCCATGATGTACCGCATGGCCGCGGGAGACATGTTGTCCGGGGGCTCAAAGCGGGGGATCACTGTTCCTTTTTCCGGATCTTTCCCGACCTTCATCCAGGCCCAGAAATAATAAGCGAACAGGATCAGCAATCCGGCCAAAGCAGCAGCCAGATTTTTGTTGTCGGAAAGGAAAAGGGCGGTTTTCTGTGCCCGGCCCGGTTCGGCAACGTGCCCCTTGGGCCAGCCCAGCACGAGGGTGAGCCCCTCCCGGGGCGCGAGGCGGCGTGTGGCCTGAAAGGTCACCCCACCGGCAGGGTCGATGCCGGAGGCGTAGGCCTCTTCCCGGCTGCCCTGGCGGCCCGTGTCGCCCCCGGTCATAATAGAATCCCTGGGTACGGAGGAGGGCAGCGTCACAGACGCGGAGGCCTTAAGGATGGGGAAGTCCCAGCCGTTGCCCGTTACGTTCCAGTAAAGCTCGTCGTGATCCTCGAAATAGCCCAGCTGTCGGTCGGTGCGATAGATCAATTTGTACGTGTACACACCCGGTTTCAGAAAGACATCCCTTTGCCCGGCGTATATGCCTATGCCGTTGCTGCGGTCTTTTGTGTGATAGGGTTCAGGTCGGCCGTCTCTTTCCACTCCCAGCAGGGTAAAATCAACGGACACCCGGTTCCCCGCCCGGTCTTTGTATTTAGTGGGAAAGTCGCGATAGATGCCGCGCTTGATGATGTTGCCCTCGGCACGGACCTGGATGGTCTCGGTCACCGTCATGGAAGCGTCACTGCGAACAGTGATGTCGCTGTGCCAGTCGAGTATCTCCTCCACACCATGGGCGTAGTCGGCGAAAAGGAGCACCACAAACAGTGAGCATGTCAATGCTGCCAGCCTTTTCCAAATTATCAAAACTTGACCTTGGGCGTCTCCCTTTCGGTGGCAAGCTCGATCTCAAAGTAATCGGCTTGCTTAAACCCGAAAAAATTGGCGATGATATTGGACGGGAACGACTGGACCAGGATGTTCATGTCCCTGGCGGTACCGTTGTAGTAGCGCCGGGCAAACTGGATCTGCTCTTCTATCTCTGATAGCTGGGCCTGGAGATCCAGGAAGTTCTGGTTGGCCTTGAGATCCGGATAGGCCTCAGCCAGTGCAAAGACCTGCCGCAGCATCCCTGTAAGGGCGTTTTCAAGGGGGGCCTTCTCACCGGCTGTCTGGGCCTTTCCGGCGGCGTTCCTGAGTTCGACCACTTTCGAAAGGGTTCCCTCCTCGTGCTTTGCGTAATTCTTGACGGTTTCCACAAGGTTGGGGATGAGGTCGTAGCGGCGCTTGAGCTGAACATCGATGCCGCTCCAGCCCTCCATAACGAGGTTCCTGTTCTTTACAAGTTTGTTGAAAATGGCCACCGCCCAGGCGGCGATGACGGCAATGACGCCAAGAAAGATCCATCCAGCCATGGTTGTACCCTCCATGAAAGTGTCCAGGGATCTTAACACACGGCCAACCGATCCAATATTTTACATACATATTGGCTTTAAACCATTAAACGTTAAAAATACAGGAGCCTGCAACGGAAAAAAGGGCGGCCAAGCCGCCCTGAGGTATTATAGTTCACGATCTACGGTTGCCGGTTAGTTCCGGTTCATCATACCGCACTATGCACTGTTACTTGATGTCGCTCGTAAAAACCCAGTTGTTGTCTGCTTTGGCCGAATGGCACTTGATGCAGCCTTCCACCTTACCTTCCGCGGCAACACTGCCGTCGGGGTTGTATTTGGCCCAGAACCAGTCGCCCGCTTCGGGGTTGTATCCTTTAGCCTTGTACATGACGGTGATAGCCGCCAGGGTCTTGTCCGGCATGTAGTTTTCCTTGATGATGATGGCAGCATTAGCGAAGTTGCCCTTTTTCTTTTCAATGGCTTGTTTGGCTCCCTTCGTAACATAGGTGGTCAGGAACGCGCCGTGGGGTTGGGTGCCCTTGTACATTTTTTCAGTTCCCGGCCACAGGCCCCACTTGGTGTAGGGTTTTTCAACCGTGATGTACGTCCACAGGTTGGGACCGGTGAGCAATGAGCCACTATTGTCGCCGGTGTCTTCACTCCCGATGTGGATAGCCATGCTCATCCCGGTGAAGGTTAGGATCATGGCCGAGGCCAGCATCAGGATCAATGTTCTTTTCATAGCACTCTCCTTAAACTCATTGACACCGTGGTGACATCCTTCATAATCATCATATAGGTGTCAAATAACGTGCGGAAGAATTGACACCTTATAGAGCTTTTGCTATATAGGTCCGTCCGATATTCCCCGGTAGCTCAGTCGGTAGAGCGAGTGGCTGTTAACCACTTTGTCGATGGTTCGAGTCCGTCCCGGGGAGCCACCAATAATAACGCCCGGCCTTGTGTCGGGCGTTTTTATTGGTCGTCTTTGTCGGCTGGACGAGAACTTGACCGCAAGGTCACCGGTTCGCGTGCCACGGCGAAGCTCCGAAGGACGAAGACGGGAGTCCAGCCCGGGGCCTGTCCCCCGTAGCCGGTAACTTTTCAATGTCAGCGCAGGGGATGGGTCGCCTGTCCCAAACCTGTTAAGGGCTCGTCCAGGGCCCAAGATCCAAAGAGCAGCAGCGGCAAGGAGTACCTTTGAAGACGTTGACACCCTCCCCGCTCAAAGTATACTTTAAACATGAAGACAAGAACGTTACTCTTCATTTTCCTCATCCAGGCTGTATTTGCGGCTTTCTCGCCCATTTCTGTACTTCGGGCTGAGAACCTGTCGCTTACGATCACTGAACCTGTGCCCGGAGGGTCGTACCCGGCGGGTCCTATCACCGTCAGGGGAACCTTCAGCTCTGACACTCCCGATGTGGGTATCGTGGTTAATGGTAGGCCTGCTGCCATCCTGGGAAACCTTTTCGTGGCCCAGGACATCTCCTTGAGGGCGGGCAGTAATTTTTTGACGCTCCACGCTCGCACCTGGGATGGGACCATGTCCTCCGCATCCCTTGGAGTCAGGGCAACGGAGCCCGAAAGGGATGAGTACCTGCGCCTCGACTCCAACTATTGGTGCGGGACACCACCTCTGGAGGTCGCTTTTAGTCTGGACGGCGAATACGGGGAACAGACAGCTTACGCCCTGGACGCGGACGGAGATGGAGCGTTCGATGGGACCATCACCGAGAGAAAACACCTGGACTTTACCTATACTCGTCCAGGCGTCTACATCGCAACGGCGGTCCCGGATAAGGGGACCGGCACCTACGATAGCCTGGAGCGCATCGTCGTTGTGGAGGACCCCAACTTTCTGGCCCCTGTCCTCACGGGCCGATGGGATGACCTTAACCTCTCCCTGGCCAAAGGGGACATACGGAGGGCGGTGGACTTCTTCATTCCTGCTTCCCGCTCCAAGTATGCAGGGCTCTATCTGGCCCTGAGGGAAAAGCTTCCTGATATGGCCCGCAGCGCCTCTCCCCCTGCATTTGTCCACATGGAGAACGGCAGGGCGAAGCTGCGCGTACGTCGGGAAGAGGAGTGGAAAGGAAAAATGGAAACCATCACTTACTACATCTATCTCGTCCGTGATTTTGACGGTGTCTGGCGAATCGACCAGTTTTAAGGGAGCGGAGATGAGGAAGGGCTACAGCCGCCGTTTATCATTTATCCTTGCCGCCATCCTCCTCGCTGCGGCCGCCATGGGGAGCGCCCAGTCTTCGGGAAGGCTCGTTGAGGGCAAGGCTCCAGACACGGCGGCAGACCCCGCCCTTGTTGCCTTTTTTGAAGCCGTACGGTCGGGCAGGGTTGAGGATGTCAGATCCCTCCTGGACCGGGGCGTCGACAAAGACGCTTCCCTTGGCGGAGAATACGCGCTTCTGGAAGCCGTCCGGTCGGGCCAGGCACCTGTCCTGGCTCTCCTCCTCGATCGCGGGTGTCTCACGGAAGTCTATTCGGACAGGAAGACCACTCCCCTGTACGAGGCGGCTGCCGCCGGAAACCCTGAGCTCGTAGCTCTCCTCCTCGACCATGGAGCCGACCCGTGGGTCTTAACGGAAGGCTTCATGGGCCCCCTTGAGGAGGCTGCGTCAAAGGGGGATTTGGAAAGCATCCGCATCCTGATTTCTCGCCATCCGGCCTTGATGGTCTACCGGGGAGGATCGGCCCTGCTGAAGGCGTGCTGGGCGGGCAGGCCCGGGTCCGTACGGTTCCTTCTGGACGCGGGCGCGGACACCGGGGTTACCGGTCCGTTCGGTTCAGGCCCTCTGGCGGCGGCCGTGGCAGGGAAAAACAGGGAGGTGGTCGAGCTTCTCCTGAACCGCGGCATGGCGGTTAATGTGTCTGGCCGGGAAGGCGGTAGCCTGCTCATATACGCCGCCCAGGGAGGAGATGCCAGTATCGTATCCCTTCTCCTGGAACACGGAGCCGACCCATCCGGAAAGGGGGAAGGGGGCCGTACCGCGCTTCACGCGGCGGCCCTGAAAGGGGACCCAGACACCGTCTCTGTCCTCATTGATGCCGGGGTCGATCTCTCTACCCAGGACTTCAGGGGTATGACCCCCCTTATGATGGCGGCGGAGAGGGGTCATAGGAAGGCCGTCCAGCTTTTCCTCAAGGCCGGTGCCCCGGTGGATGCTGTCAGCATGACGGGGCTTACCGCCCTTCACCTGGCCGTCCGGGGGAAAAGTCCCGATGTGGCTCTCGATCTCCTGGCGGCGGGGGCTGAGCTTGGCCGAAAGGGACGCACGGGAAACGGGGTCCTGGAAACGGCCGTCAGGCCGGGCGGAGAGACCATAGTCAACGCGCTCCTCACCTTCAGGCCTTCTTCATTCGGGCAGGAGGATCTTGACCGAGGACTGCTCCAAGCGTCACGACAGGGTATGGCCGACCTCATCCCTGTTTTCATCAAGGCCGGTGCCCGCACGGAGAGCCGGTGGGGTTCAGCACTGACGCAGGCGGTTCGCCATCCGGGAGCCGTGAAGGCCCTGCTCAAGGCGGGAGCTGACCCGATGGCGGATAACCCCAGCCACCAGACCCCCTTGCAGGAAGCTGCAAGGCAAGATGCAACCGAGAGCCTGCGGCTCATCCTGGGCAGTGGCGGCACCCCCAACCATGTCGACCTGCAAGGGCGCACTCCGCTCCACTACGCCGCTGAAAGATGTAATGCGGTAGCTGTCGATGCTCTCCTTAAAGCCGGTGCGGACGAAACGGTTAAAGATAACGGAGGGAGGACCGCGGGAGACACTGCGCGGGCTAAGGGATGCTCAGACGTGATCGCTCTCATCGAGGCACTGCCGTTTGGCCGGGAAGAGCTGAACGTGGCCCTTCTTAAAGCTGCCGCTGAAGGGGACTCCGCCCGAATACGCTCCCTCCTCGACCAGGGTGCGAACGTCAACACACACGATAAAGGCGGGAGGAACACTCCCCTGATGAAAGCCATTAGGCACCCCGAGGCCGTGGCGCTGCTTCTTGAAAGAGGAGCTGATCCATTCCTCCACCCGCCCTCTCGCGTTAGAGGCGCAGCACCTCGGAGCCCCCTCAGCCTTGCCATGGGGAACGGTTCCGAGAAGGTTGTCAAAGACCTCGTTTTGCGAATAAGGGATCCCAGATACCTTGGCAGGCATCTTACGGCGATGTACGGAGACCGGCCTGCCGTTACGCATATCCTGGTGGAGGGGGGAGCTTTACTGGATATGGAAGACCCCCAGAAAAGAACGCCTCTTCAGGTGGCGGCTCAGTTAGGATTTTCCAAAGTGGCTAGCGTCCTGATTCAAGCGGGATCGGACGTCCACCAACCCGGCCTCCTCCATTCGGCTTCTTCGCGGGGCTCGCTGGACCTCGTGCGTCTGCTGCTGGAAAAGGGGGTGGACCCGGATGCGAAAGACCACGACGGATACACTTCTCTCATGGTCGCCGTCAGCAGATCGTTCAGGAAGGCAGGAAGGATAGAAGTCGTGCAGGCCCTTCTGGAGGCTGGTGCCGACATTGAGGCAACCAACGTCAAAGGCGAGACACCACTGATGCGGGCCGCCTTGCAGTACGTAAGAAACGGGGACACAGCTGTTCTGGAGGCCGTCAGGGTGCTTCTGGACCATGGTGCCGACCCATTGGTAACCGATGCCTCCGGTAAAACGATCCTGTCACTCGCCAGGGAGTATAACAGCCGGATCTCTCCGCAGAGGGACCTCGTACCTCTAGAGGACCTTCTCAGTTCCAGGGATGGCCGGTGATAGTGAATTCTGGGATCAGGTGAGCCGGTGGGTCGAACCTCATATTCTCAGGCTTTTTCTTTGAAGATATCACATATCTAATCTTTCCTGCTGAGACAATGAAACACCCACTCTCCCCTCGGATGATCCTTCCTCAGAGCAACCTTAAAAAACCCGAAACTGTGCCTGAAAAAGTTTTGCTGAGCGTAACGCTCGGGGAGCCAGCCAATAAAAAGGCCCCACCGCAAGGTGGGGCCTTTTTATTGGTCCTTTGTACGGCTGGACGAGAACTTGGCCGCAGGCCAGGAGTGCTTGCCAAGCCGTAGCTTCAGCGAAGGCTGGAGCCTGCCCTGAGCAACCCTGAGCTTGTCGAAGGGGCGTCGAAGGGAGTCCAGCTCGCCTGTCCTGCCTGCCGGTCGAAGCCTTGGCGAAGACAAGAGCCTGTCGAGGGATAGAGTTTGCTTTTTCAGCCCCGCCAAAAGGTGGAGCCTTTTTTGATGACCTTTGATAGCTCTGGACGAGAACTTGACCGCAAGGTCACTGGGTTCCTTCAACTCAGCAATCTGCAAAGTTAATCCTAAAAGCAACTGATCGGGTCAGAAATTGCCAGATTCCGGGCCTGACCCCCTCGATTCCCTATACCCGAGCAATGAATCAGTCCCGCCGATGGCGGGATAAACTGTTCGGATGCTATCGGGGAATGCTCTATGGAAAAGTATTACGTCTACATCCTGCAAAGCCAGTCAACCGGCCGCTATTACTGCGGTCAGACCAAGAACCTGAATCAGCGACTTTGGCACCACAACGATCCTGACTATCGTTCAAATGCCACTACACGCCGGTTTAGAGGACCATGGATCCTAGACTGGAATGATAAGCATTCCAGTCGTAGCGAAGCGATTAGGAAAGAGCGCCCTATCAAAGGAAGGGGCATTGCCCGATTTCTTGCGGATTGCTCAGTCGGATAGAGTCCCGCCTGCGGTCCTGCTTTAGCAGAACTGGTTCGCCCGTCCTCCGTCTTGTCCACCATGGCTCGTTCTACTACCTAATCTAGGAATACCAAACGAGCGTCGGTGGAAGCAGGTCGTCAGGCGTTAGCGACGGCGTTAGTCCAACCACTTTGAACGAGCACCCACCTCAAAACACATTCAAGTACGGCTATCCTGACCATGCACACGAACGTATGCACCTATTTATGGATATGTGCACCACTCGTAAAAAAAGCCTGTCATAGTTTTTGCTAAATTTCTTTTTAAAACAACAAGTAAAATGATTTGCATGCTGTAATCCCACCCAGGCACGCAAATTGCTCTTACCAAGATACTCCCCAACCAGCAGGTACAGGTAAGGCCTGTCGAATCACTTGGCAAGTGTTTGTGAAATTTTTGACAACAACTTGAGCCATGGTAGACTTACAAGGGAGTAAGGAGGGGGATGGGTGCATAACAAGTATGTTTATTAGACCGGTTCCAACATGCTGGAACCGGTTTGCGTTCATCAGGAGGTTTGGTTTAACCGGGGTCTTGGGGAAAGGGGATGCAAATGAAGAGATTAACTGTAATCCTGGCAATTGCTGCCCTTGTCGGCTTAACAGTATCAGCATCGGCCGAAGTGATTTCGGAGACGGCAGATTTTTCCGTGCCCGAAAATTGTGGTGCTCCATCGGTTCAGAGCACAGATGACTGCACCCAGTGTCATACTCTTGATTTTGGAGAACCGGACATTTCCTTCATGAATCAACAGGAACCTGCTGCCGCTGGTTCCATAGCAACCAGAATAATAAGAAGTACTGATGATAAAATTACAGTTAGAATCCCTGACGGCACGGTAGCTCCTGGACAGAATTTTGCTCACAGCGTTTCCATAAGCGGATACGTAATGCGTTACCAGTATGCGTTTTTCAACGAAGAAACTGGAACGACTGAGGTTTATGACAGCTGGCCGTGGGGTGTGGAAAACCCACCCTACATTCACCCTCATGTCTATAATACTCCCGGTGAATATAATTTCGATATTTATATTGTCTACTGTGGTGACGGCAGGCCGGTTTGTTTTACAAATTGGGTAAAGACGAGATTGGAATGGACTGTCGTCGTTGATGAGTCCGGCGCTTGCACTATTTCCGTGGTCCCTTGTCTGTGCCAGGCAGATCCTCAATGGGCCAATACCCTATACGACCACTACACAACCGATGATCCCAACAAGAAAACGATTGCTGATGTAGGTTGCTCCATCATATCTGTGACTATGATCGCCAGAAGGTACGGGATCAATAATGTGATGGTTGAGGAAAATGAGAGATTCGTTGACCCGGCGACAATGAATGCCTGGCTTGCGGTACAGGAGGATGGCTTTACGAGTGATAGAGATCCTGACTGGCGTACGTTCAGGGAGTTTTCTTTCCAGGATATCGACAATCCTGATCTTAGATTGTGGTTTAGTAAACTCACAGATACATGGACCACAGGTGACGAGCCGACATCTTATCCGGAGTGTTTTTACAACCAGGAGATCCTGGATAACAAGTGCTCCAGAATTAATCAGAGCATTGATGAAGAAGTGTGCGCCGGGCGGCCCGTGATGATCAAGGTAAAGAGTAGAACAACCAGCGGCTATCATTATATCGTTGCTGATGGTCAAAAAACGGTGCCGGCAATCCCACCCTTCCCGACCCTGTCTATCCTTGATCCTGGATGCACAACATGCGACCAGAATGCTGACAAAACTTTATTTGATCAATATTCGAATTATTACCACGGAATTCGTACTTTCAAGCTGAAAGGCGATGTCCAGGATCCGAGCCAGTTTGTTGTATATTTAGGTTCGCCAGCGGTATTTAATGTGGCCGACTCAGCAGGCAACAGAACCGGTCTCAACCCGGAGACAGGAACGATCATCGAGGAGATCCCAAATTCAAGTATCGTTGACGATAGCGTCGAGAGCTCAGAACCCTTTTGGGTGGTGGAACTCTACAATCCAGGGGAGGGAGAATACCGGGTGACAGTTACGGGAACGGGGGAGGGGCCATTTACAGCCAACTTTCTCGCAGTTGACGATGAATTCGGAGTCAAAAGCAGCCGCTTAGAAGGCGAGATATTTGATGGGAGAGAGTACACTTACCAGGTAGGTTATTCGCCCTATCCGAGCGGGATCGTTTCTGTTGTGCCAACGACGTATAACTTCAGCGGCTTCGCGGAGCCGCTCAGGTCAGATGTCATCCCCGTATTCAAGCTCAATCGAACAATTCCTGTAAAATTCAGTATCAGCCGGAATGACGGCAGTCCGCACAGCGATATAAAAGCCCGTTTATCACTCGAGCTTGTGGATTCAAGCCTTCCCGTGGGCGAACCCGTTGAACCTGATGGGGCAGGAGAAGCCAATGCCGATGGATATTTCCGCTATGATCCGCAAGCGGATCATTACATCTACAACTTGTCTACGAAAACATTAGCATCCGGGACATGGCAACTGACGGTACTCCTGGATGACGGTTCGGCAGAGCATATCAGCTTCGGTCTGAAATAATGAAGCCTATGAGAGCTCTCACTGGCACAATGCTAGGAGTTGCTTCGGTGGGTTGCTGTCTGTTCCTGATTTCGACTGTTGCCGCCGCGGAGCTTCCCGATTCAATTGCAATATACACCTCTCCACCTGGACAGTTAAGGTTCTACGTGGAAAATGCCGGGGGTAAGAGGACGGGAATCAATCCGGTTGACGGAACAGTTCTTGAGGATATTCCTGAATCCAGCCTCACTGATGAGAGTGTCGAGCAAGGCACTCCATCCTTTTTCGTGGATCTCTACAATCCATCCTCCGGGATGTACTGGGTACATCTGAAAGGGATCAAGGACGGTTCTTTCCTCCTGTCCATAAGAATGCTTGGACGCGATGGGGGGAAGAGAGTCAAGTTCAGAGGCTTTATCTCACGGGGAAGGGAATATCGGTATACGATCAGCTACGATCCTGAGGTGGGAGGTACTCTCGCTGCGTTGCCCGTAACTTATGCCTTCGAGGGTTTTAACATCTCACCCGATGGCAGCACAATCAGGACTTTCGAAAAGGGTAAGAATCTCCCCATCGTCTTTTCTCTCGCGCGGAAGGATGGAAACCCCGCTGATGATGTGAGAGCCGAACTGCTCCTTCAGCGTATCGTTGACGAGAAACCATACGGCGAGGAGATAATCCCTACGACTAACGACGATACTGACAGCAATCGTTTCCGTTTTGATAAGGCGAAGAAACAGTATGTTTATGAGCTGGCTACGGGTGATCTCGATCCGGGGATCTGGAAATTGATGGTTCTGTTCGATGATGGATCACGGCAGACGACCTGGATCAGGATAAAGTAGGTACGAGCTGACAAACACTGGCATCACCAGGGCTCGAAGCTACCACCTTAGATAATGCAAACTAAGGCAGGGAGGTCCTCACGTTTTTGAGCATCTACTGCCATTGCGCATCCGGTGGCTTCATATTGTGACAATAAAAAACCACTCCGTCTTCGGGTGATCCCTCTTCACCGGAACCTTCCAGAACCTGAAACTGTGCCTGAAAAAGTTTTGCTGAGCGTAACGCTCGGGGAGCCAAAAATCAAGCCCGCCACTCGGCGGGCTTGATTTTTGGTGCGCCCGGCAGGGCGCACCCACTTGAAGGTGCAAGTCCTTTGCAGGCCCGATAGGGGGAACTGCTAGCCGGACGGCAAGGGTGTCCATCGCGAGGTGGAATCTGAAGAAAGCCGCAGGCAAAGCGCTGGCCCGACGAATAGGAATCGCATACGAGGCGTGCATACCGGATGAGGAGGCCAATATCTCTAAAGTCCAATACCTGTACGGAAGGTATGTACGTAAATGCGGCGGGCATAAGCGTGAAGGTGGGTGTGCATTACCCGGGGAGGTCTGATCATCTGCCTTGTGCTACCGGCATCGTGAGGTGCCGGGAGGGGTGGTCAGAAGTCAGCCGAGGGCATAGTAGGTTTTCGACCGAACCGAAGGCCCGAACATGTAGCATGGGATAGGAGCCGGAATTTCGACGATGACAAAAGGCGCAAACAGAGGGACTGAGAAGTTCCGATTCTCCCCTGATGGTAGCGGACGGAATCCGCGAGAGTAGGGGGCGGAGTGTCAAACATCGCGGCAAGGACGGGAAACTTTTATCCGGAGTCTAGCAGTATGATGGAAACGGTGGTCGAGCGTGAGAACATGTTTGCGGCCTTACGTCGCGTGAAGTCCAACAAGGGTTCAGCGGGCGTGGATGGCATGTCCGTTGACGCACTTTAAGGATATCTTCGCGAGCGCTGGCCGCGCATCAAGGTGGAGCTGTTGAATGGTTGTTACCAGCCTGAACCGGTGCGCCGGGTAGAGATACCCAAGCCCGGGGGTAAAGGCAAACGGCAACTTGGTATTCCAACTGTGTTGGATCGCTTCATTCAACAGGCTTTGCATCAGGTTTTACAGTCTGTCTTTGATCCATACTTTTCTGATTCGAGCTATGGATTCCGTCCGGGCCGTAGTGCTCATCATGCGGTTCGTAAGGCCCGCGAGTATGCTTCAGCCGGCCGTAGTTGGGTGGTTGACATGGATCTGGAGAAGTTCTTTGACCGGGTGAACCATGACATTTTGATGTCCCGGTTGGCTCGTCGGGTCAAGGACAGGAGGGTCCTCGGACTTGTCCGCAGGTACCTTCAGGCGGGAGTCATGGATGGTGGTCTGGTTAGTCGGAGCACAGAAGGCACGCCTCAAGGCGGTCCACTCTCGCCGCTCTTGTCCAACATTTTTCTGGATGATCTGGACAAGGAACTGGAAAGGCGGGGCCATGCGTTCTGCAGGTACGCGGACGACTGTAATATTTATGTGCGGTCCAAGCGTGCCGGTGAGAGCGTTCTGGTCTCGATCAGTCGGTTTTTGGAGAAAGGTTTGCAAGCTCAAGGTGAATCGGGACAAAAGTGCGTTGGGTCGTCCGTGGGAGAGGGTGTTTCTGGGCTACAGCATGACGTATCACAAGCAACCCAGGGTTAAGGTCGCGCCCGCGAGTGTGGCGCGACTCAAAGCCAGGCTCAGGATGCTGTTCCGTCGTGGCCGAGGCCGTAACCTTGGGCGATTCATCCAAGAGGACTTGATGCCATTGATTCGAGGCTGGCTGAACTACTTCCGGCTGGCAGAGGTGAAGGGTGTATTCGAGGAGCTTGACGGCTGGATACGCCGCAAACTCCGGTGTATCCTCTGGAGACAGTGGAAGCGTGCCTTCACCCGCGCCAAAAACCTGATGAAACGGGGATGATCTGAGGAGCGTGCATGGAGGTCGGCCACCAACGGATGCGGTCCATGGTGGAACAGCGGAGCCTCGCACCTGAATCAGGCCGTTCCCAAAAAGTACTTTGATACACTTGGTCTCATGTCGCTGCAAAGTCAACTGCGAAAGCTTCAATGTGCTGCGTGAACCGCCGTGGTACGGAACCGTATGCCCGGTGGTGTGAGAGGACGGGGGAGGTGACTCCCCCTCCTACTCGATCATGTACCCGAGCAACGAACCAGCGACAAGCGGGTTAACACCTTCGAAACTGTTTGAGCTATCGAAGAATATGTCATGATCTTCTACGTCTACATCCAGAGCCGATCCACCGGCCGCTACTACTGCGGCCAGACGAAAAACCTGGAACAGAGACTCCGCCATCATAACGATCCTGACTATCGCCCAGACGCCACCACTCGGCGATTCACAGGTCCATGGGAACTTGTTTGGAGTGAAGAGCATTCAACTCGCAGCGGAGCGATGAACAAGGAAGGCCAAATCAAAGGCAGGGGTATCAAAAGGTTTCTGGATGATAGCTCAGTCGGATAGAGTCCCGCCGCAGCTTTATGCGAAGGCTGCAGCTCTTCAGAGCGAAGCCGGACCTGTCACGGCGTAGCTGCCGGCGAAGACGGAAGTCCAGCCACCCCCGACTAGAACCCAATTTTCAAACTCATTCCTGTTAGCAGCAACAGCAATATACAATCGAACTTCATGGCAAGCGCTTGTGAATTTTTTGACAACACCTGGAGCCATGATAGACTTGTATGGGAGTAAGGAGGGGTGGGTGAGTATCGGGTGAGTTAATATACCGGTCCCAGCATGCTGGAACCGGTTTGTACGTTTCTGGGGATTTGGTCCCGAATACAGATAGTAGAAATACGGAAACCATTGAGAAAGTATTTTCTTATGGAGCGATATTCAAGAAGAACGATACTACTGATCGCGATAACGTTACTGATTACAGTCCCGGTTATTGCTATCGGGGCCTTTGCATCGAACACGGTGACGTTGCCCTTGTTCGAGCCGGAGGGGTTCTACCGGGATACGGGGGGACCGGATGTTGAGGTGAG
>JARGFZ010000037.1 GCA_029210965.1 bacterium
CTTCTTCATTCATATCCCCTTTCGGAACGAGTCTGTTACACTTTAACAAACTGTCCCATCTAAGGGGTCCACTATCCGGTGATGGCCGAACCAAAGACACGAATAAGGCGTTCTTCAAGTTCCTGGGACCGGAATACAGCAAGCAATTGCAAAGCATTTGCTGTGACATGTGGCAACCTTATGTCGATATCATTCGAGAGTACGCTCCCGATGCTACACTGGTATTTGATAAGTTCCATATTGTCAGTCATCTCATGAAAGCCGTTGATGAGGTGCGGCGCCAGGAGATTAACGAGAAGGGTAAAGAGCACAAAGAGCTGATGATCAAAACACGCTATATCTGGCTCAAAAACCCATGGAACCTCACCGATCATCAGAATGCGCGATTGAGATCCATGGAAAAGCTTAACCTGAAAATCAACCGCGCTTATTTGCTCAAGGAAGCGTTTCGCCGATTCTGGGACTATACGTCACGCTCTTGGGCTGAGAAATATCTCCGCTGGTGGTTCTGGTGGGCGACCCATTCCCGCCTGGAACCCATGAGACAATTCGCGTGGATGATCCGGAACCATGAAGAGGGCATATTAAATTACTTCAGAGCGAGGATCACCAACGCTACCGTAGAAGGACTCAATAACAAGGCCAAGGTCATCAGTCACAGAGCCTACGGGTTCCGAACATCAACGACCTTTATCCGGAACCTGTACCTCTGCATGGCTGACCTGCCGATGCCTCAAACTGTGCACCGATTCGTGTGAGGAACCTAAAATTAAGGTGAACGGGGAAGGGTAAACAGTGAACATATATTAATTACACATTCACAATTCACTATTCACGGAACTTCTCCCCTTGCGCCCCCTTCCCAACACCTGCTACCATTTCTCTTATATAAACGATGTTTTTCCCCGTCCCGATCCAAGGGAGGCAGACCATGGGCAAACGTCTGGTATTGGTGGGGGCCGGCCACGCCCACCTGACAACGATCTCGGCCATCAGAAGCCTGGTCAAACGTGGTCACACGGTAACGGTGATAGCCCCGTCCGACCATCACTACTACTCCGGCATGGCACCCGGCATGCTTTCGGGCACCTACCGCCCCCAGGAGATCCGTTTTAACGTTTATAAGCTGACCACCAGCCGTGGCGGCCAGTTCATCAAAGGAAAAGTTACCAGGATCAACCCTGCCCAGCAAGAGGTCCTCCTGGAAGGTGGCCAACGTGTCCATTACGACGTCGTTTCCTTTAACGTTGGCAGCGTGATCCCATCCGGGAAGATGGAGCTGGGCGATGGATCAGTGTTTCCGGTCAAACCCATCGAAAGGATCGTGGAAGGACGAACCGCCATCCTGGACATGTGGGATGGGCACGATTCCGGGAAGCCTCTTGAACTTGTTGTCGTCGGAGGAGGCCCTGCGGGGGTGGAAATGGCGGGAGCCTTGTGGCGCCTTTCCAGGGATAACAGGATCCAAAGTCGGACCACTCTTTTGACCGGAAGCGAACTCCTCGGCCTTTTTCCCAGACGTCTTCAGGCCAAAGTTCGCCGTTCACTGGGAAAAAGAGGGATTCAGATCAGAGAGGGGTCGCGGGTTACATCAATAGGGGCCCACCGTGTCACCCTGGAGGACGGATCCACCATTCCCGCGGACATTACGCTTCTTGCCACCGGGATCATCCCCTCCCGTCTTTTTGCCGAATCCGGTTTACCTGCAGCCGTTGATGGCGGACTTCTTGTGAACAACTATCTCCAGAGTGTTGAATACCCCCAGATCTTCGGTGGGGGTGATTGCGTCACCCTTCAAGAGGGGCCCCTTGCCCGAGTAGGGGTCTATGCGGTCAGGGAAAACCCGGTGCTGCTGACCAACCTGGCTGCGGCCCTGGAAGAAAAACCTTTACAGAGGTTCGATCCCGGCAGCTCAGAATTCCTGCTCATTCTCAACATGGGGGATGGTACTGCGGTCTTTAGAAAGGGAGAGTGGATATTTAAAGGAAAGCCCGCTTTCTGGATCAAGGATTTTATCGACCGACGGTTTATGAGGAAGTTTCAATTGAGTGGGGAACTTGAAGAGGAATTGTGACACAATTCCTCGTATCGGAGAAAATCCAGATCGTCGAAACCCCCATACCCCCATACAGGAGTGTTCCAAGAGGAGGAACTCCATGTCGATCTTAAAACACTTTCGTTCCGTGCCCACCATGATGCCCGATGAGGTCCGTGCCTTCCTCGATGAGCACGACCCGGAGGATTACAACCTGGTGGACGTGCGACAGGCCGGTGAGTACGAAGAGGGTCACATCCCCGGGACGAAACTCATACCCCTGGGTGAACTGGAGAACCGGCTGGGAGAACTGGACCCGGCCAAACCCACGGTGACCTACTGAACAGCGGGTGGCCGCAGCCGTGCTGCTGCGGGGATCCTCGAAAGGAACGATTTCAAAAAAGTGTGGAACATGGAGGGGGGCATTCAAGCCTGGCATGGGTTGACCGCCGATGGTCCCCCGGAGGGCGGGGTTGCCTATTTTGCTTCAGGCACCGACGCCGCTGATATGGCAGCCCTCGCCTGGGCTCTGGAAGAAAACACCCGTCTCTTTTACTCAGACCTGGCAAAAATGAGGCCCGGCACCGACGAAGCCGATCTGTTTATGAAACTGGTTAGCGCCGAGAAGCACCACAAGGAGACATTGTTCTCGATCAACGGGAAACTGCGCGGCGAACCGGTTGACCGGTTTTACCGAAGACAGAGCAGCCCCATCCTTGAGGGGGGTGTAGGCATGGAAGAGGTTCTTTCCTGGGCCAGGGACAAACCGGCGAAAAAAATCCTGAGGATAACCATGGGTTTCGAGGCCAACGCCTACGACCGATATCTGAAGATGGTGGACGTGTCTGAAAGCGATGACGCCAAGGAGGTGTTTCGAACGATCGCAAGGGAGGAGAAGGGGCATCTGAGGAAATTGGGTGAACTTCTGGATCAGGTGACGGAAAAGCAAAAACAAACTTGAAAGGAAATAGACAGTCGGGACCATTGAAGGGAATCCACATGTTAAACGCTAACAGGATCTTGATGAAATCACTGGAAGGCCGCCTGAAAAACGTGTGCGTGAACGTACTGACGGCTAAAACGAAGATCGGCAGCAACGATTACCAGAGAGCGAAGCAGTTTGCTTCCAAGGCCTGCATTATCGATGAGCACAATGTTGAAGCCAGACATATTAAAGGGTTCTGTCATCGAAACCTTGAGGAGTTTTCTGAAGCCGTTGAAACTTACAGGCAGATCATAGACATAATTCCCGACAGTGCGGTGGCTCACCTGTACCTTGCCGACTGTTTGAGGAACGACGGGCGGAAGGAAGAAGCCGTCGAATATTATCTGGAATCCATCAAGCTCGACACGGAAGGGGATATCGGGAAGTTGGCCAGGGAGTCCCTTGTCACGCTCAAGGAATCTATCTAAGATCCCGGCTAGTCAGCCAAGATCGCACGTTTCCCTTTGCGATGAATCGGGTGGTCACAGACCCCTTACAGGGATGCGAGGATGCGCTCGATCCAGACAGCCGTTCCCTGCATGATCATCTCAACGGCGTATATCCCAACGATAAGCGCCATAACCCGTCCGGCGATCTCGACATAGCGTCTCACAAGTCCTTCGTTCCTGGGTTTTACCCAGTCGTGAAGCATCTTAAGGACGATCATCACTACCACAGATCCCCCTACCGCAACGAGAATGCCCAAAACGGCCAAAAACGATGAAAGAGTTTTCCCGATCATCACACTGGCGCTTATTGTCGCGGGTCCCACCATGATCGGCATGGCGATGGATCCGGCGATATGCTCGGCTGGACCTCTCAGCGCCTCGATAGCCTCGTTTCCCTTGAGCATGAAGTTGATCCCGACAAGGAGAAAGACAATACCCCCGAAGATCTGAAAGGAGGCGAACTCCGCGTGAAGGAGTTCGGTGAAAACAGCGTCCCCCAGCAGAGCAAAGGTGGCGTGGATACCCGTCGCGATGATACCGCCACGTACCAGGACCGATGAAAAAACCTTCAAGTCCAGGTCCTGGACCAGTTCCATGAGGTAAACGATGACCAGGAAGGGGTTCAGGAGGATCAGCAGCAGGGCTATGGAGTTGAAGAAATCGTTCATCCGCCGTGTATGACCCTTTTCAGCTGGTATTGCAATCGGAAAAGGAGTGCAGGTTCGCCCAGTTACCGTGCATCCGTACGTGTGTGATTGAGTGCTTGCGTAAGTACTCGCACGAACGCACCCACGCTCTACGCACGCACGAATTTTATCACCCTTACCACACCCACCTCACATTTTCCGCGTACTCCTCATAGGCTGGGAAGTTCCGTTTCAATTTCTCCTCCTCCATGCGGGCCCGGACCAACTGCAGAACAATGAATAAACTCAGGATCGCTGCGTTCACCCATGAAAATCGCCACACCGCCACAGCTGCGGCAGCCAGGATCTCACCTGTGTAGACGGGATGCCTGATGAAACGATACGGTCCGCCGGTGACCAGTTCCCTGGCCTCAACGGTGATGGAAAAAGACCTCCTCAGGGTCCACATCCCCCAGACAGTGAGGAACGTGGCCAGGGCCATGAACCAGAAAATACCAAGATGCAGCGGGCGATTGGAAAGCACGAACCTGGCAGGGGGCGAAAACAGAAGTGCGAAAGGCATCAGGGCTCCGACAACAGGTATGATGATCTCGACTACACCCCGGGAACGGTCCACTGGATTTGTCCGGACCATGAACGCGATGACAAGAACGGCGTATACCAGTGTCTCTGACACCCAGAGGGGTTTGAGGAAATAGTCACCATATTCCAAAATACGTCTGGCAAGGAAAAGAATACATCCCAGGGCCATGACAAGCCTGATGCCCAGATGCAGCCACCTTTCGGGGAAAAGACGAACCCCCCAATCGAAAGGATCGAAAGCCGCAGCACCCTCCCCGGTTCGCCCCATCTCACCCACGGAGGCAATGCTTGCCAGAATAAGTCCCAGTCCCGCAAAGGCGTTCCAGTGAAGGCGTTCTCCCAGCACAAGCCATCCCAGGAAGATCCCGGACACCGGAATAATATAGGTCACGAGACTCAACTTCGTGGCCCCAACCTCGGCCAGGAGGCGATAGTAAAGGATGTAGGCGTAGGCGGTTCCCAGAACACCCAGACACAGCAGGGAAAGCACGGCAGGCAGCGTCGGTGAAAGGGACCACGGCCGGTCGAAACCAAGGCTCAGGGGGAGGATGAGAAGAGTTCCTCCTGCCATCTGGCCTGTGGCCAGCACAAGAGGCCTGTCTTTGACCAACCTTTTCCCATAGATGGCCGCGGCGGCGTAACTTGCCGCGGCACCCGTTACCGCCAGTTGTCCCATGAGATGGGAGCCAAGCCCCTCCAGCACCGACGGACCAATGAGCAAGACAAGACCCAGAAATCCCAATATCACCCCGACACCCTTGCGGGTGGTGAACCTCTCGTCCATTGTGGCGAAGTGGGCGATGAGAATGGTGAAAAGGGGCATCAGGCCGTTGAAAATAGCTGCAAGACCAGCTTCGATGTACTTTTCACCCCAGCTGATGAGGCTGTAGGGGATAGCACCGTTGAGCAAACCCATAATAAGGAAAGATAACCAGAGAGGACCTGGTGCCGGCAGGCGGCGTCCCCTGAGACGGATGATAGTGTAGAGGCAGGCAGCGGCAATGCCGATGCGCGCCAACACAATGGTAAAGGGAGGAACTGTAGGCACCGCTATCTTGATGAAGAGGAAGGAGGCACCCCATATAAGACCCAGGAGACAAAGCATACTAAACTGCCTGAAATTCATTATCTTCTCCTGGGTTTGATCTGGAAGTATGGAAGTATCGAAGTATGGAGGTATCGAAGTTCAGGATCACATATCATATCCCCACCTCGACACCTCGATACTTAGACACATAGATACATGAAGGATTCACAATCTCTCTCCCCCCAGTTCCCGTGCCAGCATCATCTTCTTGCGGGTGATCCCCCAACGGTACCCTCCGAGCTCCCCCGAACTTCTCAGAACCCGATGGCACGGGATCAACCAGGCTATGGGGTTCTTCGCCACCGCTCCGGCAACCGCACGTACTGCATCAGGACGGCTTATCATGATTGCCACATCCGCATAGGATACGACCGTCCCCTCCGGGATCCGGAGCAGAGCCTGCCACACCTTGATCTGGAAATTTGTTCCTCGCAGCAAAAGGTTGATCGGATCACCCTTGGCCTGCTTTAAAGCACCATCAAATATCCGGTCCGCTATTCTCCGTGTTGATTCTGATCCTTCCTTGAGGTCGGCAGCAGGCCAGGTTTTAATAAGTTCAACGAGAGCTCCACCCTCTTCCTCTTCATCTATAAACCAGAGGTCGGTGATGCCCTCTTGCGTAACGGCAAGCAGCGCCCGGCCGAAAGGGGTTTCGTGGAACCCGTACTCCAGGGTTACTCCAGCTCCCCCTGACTTAAACTGTCCGGGAGTCATGGATTCTACAGACACAAAAAGATCATGAAGACGTCCCGGCCCGCTCAGACCCACTTCTAAAGCTGTGTCCAGGAGCGATGAGGACTGACGAAGGAGCCGCTTGGCATTTTCTACCGTCAGGAACTGAAGGTATCGTTTGGGACTCACGCCAGTCCACCGTTTGAACACCCTCTGAAAATGACAGGGGCTCAGACCCACGTACCTTGACACCTCATCCAGGCCTGGCTGCTCCCCGACATGACCTTCAATGTAGCGAATCGCCCTTTCTATTCTTCTGTACTCTGATTCCACCGGACTCTCCTCCTTTTCAGTGCTCGACCTGTTGTGCCCGGCAACGTAGCATTACTCAATGAAGGAGACGACCCGATTCTTGCGCCCTTCAATATTTCCAAGATCCAATATCCAACATACAGGAAAATTCTGAAACCGATCTTGTTTCACTGTTATTTTTGTTTTGATCTTATTCTGCGTACTGCGCGCGGCGTACTGCCTGTCCCGCCTGCCCTGAGCCATGTCGAAGGGAGCCTAGTCAAGGGGCGTGCTGCACAAAAAAACAGCCCTCCGTGAGGAGGGCAATTTCTTTACCAGACACTAGACACCAGACACTGCCTTACTCCTTATCTTCGTCATACTTCCCCACGAACCATTCCACCTGGCTTACATCGTGTTTCGAACCGGCAAAGAAGGGGACCCTCTGGTGCAGATCCTCCGGTACAACGTCCAGGATCGGACCGGTCCCGGTGCTGGCCGCACCGCCCGCGTGCTCGACAAGGAAAGCAAAGGGGGAACATTCATACAGGAGCCTCAGCTTACCGTCGGGTTTTTTGGGGTCCTTTTTGTCGGCCGGGTACATGAAGATACCGCCTTTGAGCAGGGTCCGGTGCATATCAGCCACCATGGAGCCAATGTACCGCCCGCTGTAGGGCCTTCCGCTCGCTTTATCCTTTTCCTTTAGAAAATCGATGTACTTACGCACACCGGTGGTCCAGTAGGGGTAGTTGCCTTCATTGATGGAGTAGATATTCCCCTTTTTGGGTATCCGGATGTCAGTGTGGGACTGGAGGAACTCGCCCACGGACGGATCCAGAGTGAACCCGTGGACCCCGTTGCCCGTGCTCACAACCAGCATGGTGCTGCTGCCGTACACGACGTAACCCGCGGCAATTATGTTACGTCCCGGCTGCATAAGGTCCTGCTCGCACCCGCCCTCACCTTCCGTCACTCTGCCGTGCACGGAGAAAATGGTACCGATGTTAACGTTGACATCGATGTTGGATGATCCGTCCAGCGGATCCAGGGCTATAGAGTAGTTGCCCCGCTTGAAACCCTCAGGAACAGGGATGACCTCAGCCTCTTCCTCGGTGGCCAAGATGCAGAAGTGGCCTGATTTACCCAGGATGTTGATAAAAACCTCGTTGGCAAAATCATCCAGTTTCTGGACCTCTTCGCCCTGGACGTTCTCCATCCCTGTGAGCCCGAGGATCTCCACCAGACCGGCCTTGTTGACCTCCCGGGAGACGATCTTGGCGGCAAAGGCGATCTGGTTCAGGATACCGGTGAGTTCGCCCGTTGCCTCCGGGTGCTCCATCTGTTTCTGATAGATATGACGTGTGAGGTTGATCCCAATTTTTCCGTCAGCCATTTCCCCCTCCAGGTTTCAGGATGACCATTTTTTATAACCTGCAAAATGGCTCGAAGAGACTTTTTGCAGGGCGGGGCGCAATATAGTCGTTCTTCACCTTATCCTCCCTCTCCCCACCGGGAAGGAAGAATAAGGACATCGCTGTCTGAGAAAGTATAGCAGAAGAAAGTGTACTGAAAAACCCGGTTTCAGGCCCCTGTATCTCACTCGAAGCGTTTCACGACATCCCCGTAGACTCGATGGATGAGCCTTTCGTCAAATTCCCAGAATCGGTGCACCATGTCCAACTGCTCTTTCTTGCTGAAATAGTCCATGACCGGGATAAAAAACCGCTTATCTTCTTTTTCGATATGCGCCGGGTAGAGAGCCGTGAGGGCCCCAAAAACCTGCTGGATCTCCTCCGCTGCCTTTGCCTTTCCTCTAAGAAGGCGCTGCCGGGCATCTGCAAGGCTGCGGACGCTGGTGCGGGCGATGGTGTGTTCACCCTTAAGTTCATTGAGAATTATCAAGTGCTCGTCAGCAAGAGTTTTTGACTGCAGCTCCCTGAACAGAATATCCTCCTCCTTCCCATGATGGCAGCGATCCGCATAGGTTCGAAAAAAAATCCGCAGCCGCCAGAAGGAGATCCGTGTCGGGCGCGTTATGATTGTTGATCCTCTCTTCTTCAGCCCCAAGCACTTCAACCATGCGCTCGATGAGCCTGTGCTCTATCATCAGGGGGCCTGCTGGAAGCATTATCATATCTCCCTTCGTCTGAGTATTACCTTCTCTGTAAATTATAGAATGAGAAGTAACAATTCAACCTCTGTGATGGGGTTATTACTATCTTCCCCGGTATCAGAGCATATAATCCGTAATCCGTAATCCGTAAATGCAAAATCAAGTGAACTACCACGGGCTCACGCCCGCAGAATTACGAATGAGCATTAAAAGGTTTAAACAACTATATTTTCACAAAAGATAGAGGTCCAGTCCATAGGAAAGGGCCTCTTATTACCTTGATCTCCTCCTGGATCCTGGGCACCTTGTCCGCCGACTTGTCCACCATAGCTCATGGAGCGACGGTGGATAACTCCCGCTTTTCCCAGCCACCAGACCCTGCCCCAATTACTTAATAGAATGCTCCTCAATCGACCCTAACCTTTGAACTTTGGGCCTTGGGCTTTGGGCTCTATTTACTCCCCCTCGACCCCATGTGCCAGGTTACGTCGTAGGTGATGGTTTTCCGTCCGTTTGGGGCCAATTCCAGGGAATACTGCACCGTATCCGCATCCACCTTTTCATAGCGGCCAGGATCACCTTTGTTTTCAAGTTCCCAGGCGGTGACCGGGAAATTTCGCCTCACCTCGACCTTCACCGGCATTGCCCGGTAGTTGGCAACTTTTACCTCCACCGTATGGTGCTCATCCCATCCGGTGATGCGATCGTCCTTCCACTCGTAGTTATCTGTCCGGTAGTCCATGGTCGCCGATTTTACCGATACTCGCTCCGACGGGCCAAGGTTCAGGTTCACCTCCTCACCCTTGGGGATGTACCGGGTATCCCTGGCACCCACATAGGAGAGATACCCTTCATCACCCGTATCCCGGAACACCTTCACCAGTCCGCCGGGGATCGGCTCCGACCCCATATTGTGTTTTTTGTCGTTGGCAAAAGAGAGAAACCTCACCGGAGAGGAACCGTAGCGCTCCTCCTCGTAACGGTACAGGTTCTTTACTGGCACCTCGGGAACCGAGAATGAGATGAGGCGCTTGCCCCAACCGTTGGCGATGTCCTCGGTTCCCTCGATGGTGTACAGAAAATATTCTGACAGGCCCTCCTTGCGGATATCCTTGGGAAGAGCTCGCTTGAGTTCGGACTTGGCGGCGTACATCGCGGGAGCCGCTTCCTGCATCGCCATATCAGCGGACATTCCCACCATGGGAGATGGAACTCCCGGGCCTGGCCTGCCGAAAGGCTCCCGCCTCCTCGCAAGGTCCGCGATTCGATCAAGAAGGTTGACCTTGCCCACGACAAGCCTCGTTTCGGCGTTGTCGTAATCCTCCCCGCTGTTGTTCGTCACCCTGACATATCCCTGAAGCTTCATGGCGCCCTCATCTGGTGTGAGGGTAACCAGGTAATAGGCCTGCCATGAGATGCCGCTGGTGAAATATGTTATCTCGAAGGGGACCTTGCCGGCGGCAGCCGAGTCGATCTCCCAGATTCCCAGACCCTGGACCCTCGGCGGGAACTGCAGGCTCTGGAGCTGGATATCCCTGGCCTGATTCAGGGGCAGCATCTCAAGGCTGGTGGGGTCAATGAGTGTCCCGGACCAGGCGAACTGGAGCCGGTTGGGACCTTTTCTCATGGTCAGAGAACGAATGTCTCTTGCCAGGGTGAGGTCCGCCGAGTTGTAGATAGTTATCTGAACCTTCTCCCTCGATGGCAGGGTCACCAGATCTACCTTGCCCCAGGAATAGGACGCAGGCACCAGCTGCAGGACCAGTATTAAACTCAACGTAATAGCGCTTTTTCCCATAGCCTTTTTCCTCCTTATAAATACATCCAGAAAGCAGCCTGGATCTTTGCCGGATTTCTGGGTTTAATTACGCACATTACGGCGGTTGTAGTGAAAGGAGAGCTCCTTTTTACCCTTGGCCGGAACACTGACACTGTAGACCAGGGTGTTGGCATCTCTCTTCTGGTATTCCATACTGGATTTTTCCATCTCCCATTGGCCCGGGATGTGCTGGACAAGGTCCACGGTAACGGGGAACCCCTTGAAGTTCTCCACCTCGGTGCGGATCTCCTCATCTGTGTCGTAAAGGACGATCTTGTGTCTTGAGGGTCTTGGGTTAATGCGAAGGTCTTTCGTTTTGACCTGGGTGACGGAGACATCACGGCTGTCTCCGATGTAGATCCGCATTTCCTCACCTACCGGCGTGATGCCGACCTTGTCCTCGCCCAGGAATATGGTGCCTGTCTGGCCGTCATCCTGAAACACCCTGACCTTGCCGTCCCAGAGGTGGCCCTTACCCAATCCGGCGCCCTTTTCGTTTTTGATAACGTAGTGGACCGGGATGCCAACATCGGTTTCAATCCGCTTCGGCTCCCACGGCTTTGCAGCCGCGTCCCAGGTGAAGGTCTTTCTGACAGGGATATCCCTCGCTGTGAGAAAATGGACCTGACGTGTCTCTTCGTGGGCTGTCTGTCCGGTGAAAGGGTCCCCCTGTCCAAGGATCACTCTGGCATCCTCGAAATCCTCTCCGGAGAAGTTTCTGAGCACCAGGAGCGCCTCCAGGTCCAGGGTCTTTTCATCTTTGGAGGCCACCCCCTTATAGGTGATAAGTCGGTCGATATAGGAGAGAAGGTAGGAAATGCGCACCTTTTCCTCCCCTGCGCTATCCGAGTGGATACGCCAGACCAGGGCTGCCTCACCCGGAGGATAGGACACGGACAGCAGGGCAACCTTTTCCGGGTGCGTCATGATCGCCATGCGGATGGAATCGGGGTCGATCTGAACACCTCTCCAGGAAAAATCCACCAGATTCTCTCCCTCCTGGAGGGTCAATACCCGTTCCTCTTCCACCAGGGTCGCAACAGGGTTGTCGAAACGGATGGTCACAGCTTCCCTGTCGGGGAGAGCCACCAGTTTCGTCCGGGCCTGGGCATTGGCGCTCAATATGAGCAACGCTGCAAAGGCCAGAATAAATGTTCTTTTCATGCTTCACCTCCAGGGGAGAAAAGGAAGATTGGACCGCTCTTGAAATAGTATACACGCAAGGGGTGGGGAATATTCCCTTTCTCCTCAGTGCAAAGTGCAGGGTGTAGAGTTCAGAGGGGAATCAATGGAGGATTGAGGATTGAGGATTGAGGATTGAATTCTGGTGAAAAGTGAACGGTGAATGGCAATCGGAATTTTCTGTTCACCTTTCACTCGTCACGTTTCAGTCATTTTTTCGGAATTCGGAATTCGTTTAGGCTGGCAAAACGTAAAGCAGGATAGCAAAAAAGTGGCACACACTGCCGCCCAGTACGAAAAGATGCCATATGGCGTGATTGAACGGGAGTTTTTTCCAGACATAGAAAATAACACCAAGCGTGTAGGACAGGCCGCCGGCCACAAGCCAGGCAATACCCCCCGATGGGATCGTTTCAAGAAGCGGTTTGATGGCAATGACAACGAGCCACCCCATTCCAATATAAACAAGGCTCGCCAGGATCCGGGATCGTCCTGCCCCCAGGATGGTCATGAGCAGACCCCCAGCCGCCAACCCCCAGATCAGACCGAAAAGGGTCCAGCCCCATGGACCCCTGAGGCTCACCAGGGTAAACGGTGTGTAGGTTCCCGCGATGAGCAGGTAGATGGCCGAGTGATCAAGATACCTTAAAACTTTCTTGACCCCTGGCTTCTGGAAGCTGTGGTAGAGAGCGGAAGCGAGATACATCATGATGAGAGTTGAACCGTAGACGGAAAAACTCACCATCCGCCAGGCATCACCGGACCTGGCAGCAAGGGTAGTAAGAATAATTAGAGCGGTGATACTCAGAACGACACCCAGGCCGTGGGTTACGCTGCTGGCGATCTCCTCGGCGAGGCTGTAAGATCTGTTTGCTGTTGTGGTCAAGGATCCTCCTGTTTGAGATTAATACCCTTCACCGATCACTGCTCACTGATCACAGGAATTTTCACAACCCTTTCATCTTGAATTTGAGTTTACCCGATCGCTGACCTGGTCCAACCTTCAAGTGTCGATTTCTGTCGATCCAGTAACCCCAGGGCACCAGTAGCCACAACAGTAACGCGGACCAGGCAACCGCTTTATAATCCGGCGGTGGGGGTCCCAGAATATTTATGACATAGGTTGCGATGAGAAATATCAGGAGCGCTGTGAAAAAATATGTTCCCGTCCTGTTGGCAGGCCGCGTGGCCCGAAGGTAAAGGGTTACTCCAAGAATAAATATCCCAAGTTCCAGCGCCAGAGTTCCGGAGAGGGAGTTCCATAGCCCCAGTCCAACTGTTTTTTCACTACCTGGATAAAGAGGGAGATCCGGTGCATGGGAAAAAAAATCGAGGACCCAGTGACTCAATACAGCCAGCCACACCGTCAGGGTTCCCGTCCTGTTCCTGCTCACCATCCAATAGAGGGAAGCAAAGAGACAGGCCCAGATGAGAACCGAAAGGAGGCTATGGGTAAAAGGGTACTGAACGAAACGAAGAGGGGTGACCACCGTGTTTCCGGGATCGACTGCCACCTTTTCAAGCCCCAGGAGGATAAAAAGAGGCCAAAGGATGTCAATGAATTGTGACGCGAAGATAAGAGTCCCCAGAGAAGTACCCGGGGAGGCTCTTTTAGCTGCAAAAGCAATCGCGTAATGGCCAAGATACATAAAAGAATAGTTCCGTGTTTCAGGTTTCAAGTTTCGGGTTTAAAGTTCCAGGTTTTTCCCCAACACACAGCCTGTCACGTCAACGGCGTGATTACTCCGACACTCCGATACAGGGGTTTCCCCTGGATTCTGGATTCTGGCTAAAGTGTACTGTTTATTACACATCATGGATCTGGAGCACCTCTGCCTCCCCACCCCACTGGCTTAACCAAACACCGGAAAGAACACAAAAAGCGGCCGCGATCTGGGCAAGGTTGAGAGTTTCACCCAGCAGCGTCCAGCCGAAGATGACAGCCACAACAGGAATAACGTTGATGAAAGCTGAGGCCCGGTTAGCGGGGACATGGGCTATCCCGTAATTGTAAAGGCCGAAAGCACCCAATGTTACACATACACCCAGGTAGACCAGCGCCCCGATCTGCCCTGAAGTAAGCACAACTCCTTTGCCCAAAAAGGGATAAGCACCGGGGAGAAAAAAGAAAAAACCTGCCGCGATCTGCATAGCGGTAAGGGCAAAGGGGCTGTAGCGCCCGCTGAGCTTCTTCACCAGAAGAATGTACCCCACAGCGCTTATCATCGCTCCCATCTCCAGAGCGTTACCCAGAAGGGGGTTTGTGGCCACTTTGCTGGGATCCCCTGCCAGGGTTAGCCAAACCACTCCTCCAATAGTAGCAACAAGTCCCGTCACCGTCCATTTGGAAACGCACTCACCCAGAGCAAAGTGGGCCGCGAACGCCACCATGAGGGGAACGGATGCCGCGATGAGACCTGCCTGGGAAGAGCTGGTGAACCTTAAAGCGTTGGCCTCCAAAGTAAAGTAAAGGCAGGGTTCGAAAAGACACAGTGGCAACAGGAGTTTCCAGTCCCCTGGTCGATAGGGAAGAGGCCAGATTTTGCGCCAGAATGGCAGGATGAGGATGAGGGCAACAGCCATCCTGGCCCACATCACGGCCCAGGGCCCAAGGCTATGAATGCTGACCTTCATTATAGAGAAGGAACTGCCCCAAAACACCACGGCAGCCAGAAGGGCCGCCGTGGGCAACATTGAACCCTTCTGGCGGGAATCGCCCATGGTTCTATCTCCTTTCAGTGGCCGGGTATCATACCCAGTCAAAGTAGAAAGTGGGAAGTGAAAAGTTGATGGATCTGCAGAATTGAAAGAAAAAGAGTGCTATCTCAGATCTCAGAATAATCCGTGCCTGTTGAAATATCTGTAAAGTTTTGGGAACTGGGATCCGATTGAAGTTTAGCATTTGAGATCTGAGATTTGAGATTTGAGATCATGAGAATGGCCATTCGATGGAATACCTGGAAGTCTTGTCCGCGTCGGGTATTGATCAGCTTTAATCAATCTGTTTCCAGGTTCACCACCAGGAAGACACCTCCCCTCAAAATGAAACCATATTAAATTCTTGATTTATTAATCCCGTGTATGAGATAAAGACGCACTTTTATTTTTGACAATTTTGGGAGGGGAAACCTCCAGGAGGAGTCCATATGAAAAGAAAAACCGTTATCATGCTCGCTTTTTTGGCCATGGCCGTTTGTTTGGCCTCTCTGGTCACCGTCGCACAGGGCGCTGCGCCTGATGTCATTACCATCGACAAGGCTCAAGCTTCAAAAGCACCCGTGGTTTTTCCGCACAAGGCGCATTCAGAGGTCAACGATTGTGTGGTCTGCCATCACACCGCCACTGGTAAAGATGATGTTAAGAGCTGCTTCGAGTGCCACGGCAAGGACCCCAACGCACCAGATCCTTCCGTGTCCAGCGCCAAGAAGAACCCCTTCCACATCAGGTGCAAGGGTTGCCACAACGACCAGAAAAAGGGCCCGACCAAGTGCGGCGAGTGCCATAAAAAATAAAAGTCATTGTTCGTGCGTGCGTGCGTGAATGCGTAGATGCGTGAGGAACCAGGACACACCAGATCAAATTCATTTCCTTTAAGACAGAGAAAAAGCCAGCCGGTCAGCGGGTTTTTTTATTTAAAGATTTCATTGGTGAGAATAACCGGGATAGCCCTGTAGTCCCTGAATAGATCGGACACTCGCTTTAGCTGGCTACGAGTTACCAGTTACGATTCACTGTTCACGGTTCACAGATCACAGATCACGATTCACTGTTCACGTTTCACTGATTTTACCCTGCCAACTTCGAGGCGATCCCTGCCACATGCCTGCCCTGGAATCTGGCTCCTTCCAGCTCGTTGTCAGAGGGCATGCGCTCCCCCTGCCCGCCTGCAATTGTGCTGGCGCCATAGGGAGAACAGCCGGTGATCTCGTCGATCCGCATCTGGCCCTGGAAGGTGTAAGGGAGACCGACTATGGCCATACCCAGGTGCAGCAGCGTGGAATGGAAACCCAGGATGGTCGATTCCTGGCCGCCGTGCTGGGTAGCCGTGCTGGTAAAGACGCTGCCCACCTTGCCGACAAGGGACCCCTCCATCCAGAGCTGCCCGGCAGCATCAAGGAACTGGCGCATCTGCCCGCACATGTTGCCGAATCGCGTTGGAGTGCCGAAGATGATGGCATCTGCTTCTGCCATCTCTTCAACTTTGCATATGGGGATCTCGGACATGGCCGCCTGCGCCTCGACAGCACCCATGGCCTCGAGGATTTCCGGAGTCAGGGTTTCCGGAACGCGGCGCAGGACCGCTTCGGCGCCTGCGACTTCCCGGACACCCTCGGCCACGGCCTGGGCCATGCGGTGAACGTGACCGTACATGGAATAGTAAACGATAAGAACCTTCATGGGGACCTCCTTTGGAAAGGATCCAGGATCTAAAATCCAGGACCCAATATTCACACTTAATTAGTAGGGATTAGTATACCAGACTAGGCATCGGTAGCAAGTTGTCTCACAGTAAAAGGAGCCAGGAAGTAAACAGTAATTGAACCATATTGTAAATTATATCAGACTTTCAGCGCCGTACCTGGCGGGAACGCACGTGGTAGACGTTCCATATTATTCCACCCACCGCAGCGATCACCGCCACGATGACAACTTCCAGATTGCGCAGGTCCCCGAGAACAGCTTCCACGGCATGCCCAAACAGATAACCCGCTGTTCCCATGACGACAGCCCAGATCAGGGCCCCCAGGTAAAGGCGGGAAAAACCTATACTCAGGATAATCAGGGTCAGGAAGGAGGAGAATAGCCGATATGGAAAGGGTGGCTCCGGCACAGATCTGCCACTTGCCCAGAAGGGTGACCCAGAGCATCACCTTGGTCATTAAGGGGTTGCGGAAAGAGTATAAGAGGTTTGCGATACGGGCGTCCGCGATCACGATGGGATCGGCAGTGAGAAGATCCTCGACGGATCCAAGATAAAGGAGAAAGACGTAGCAAAAGGCCAGACCCAGGAGTGTGGCGGGAAACCCGGAGAACGACTCCCGGTTGAGGCGCCGCTTGATGATTTCGAAAAAGATCGGATGGGAACTGACCAGCCTTTTCATGTCGGGGTTGTCCGCCGCCCCTTCTTTCATGGAGCTTGAAACCGACCGGAGAAAAGACCAGACCGGTTCGGCCTTGCGGACGAGCAGCCATATCACGAAGTTCAGGAACACCAGGACTGCGATGGAAAGATTCCTTTACAAGAACCGGACGCGTCTGACCTTTCGCACCTCCACAGTTCTTCGGAAGACAGGGTTCCCGCCCCCTTTAAAAGTGTTTTCAACATCTCTGAAAAACCAGACCCATCGGCCGGTGGTGGGAGGGAACAGACTTGAGATGTTCGAGGGAGGAGAAAAAGCCTACCCGGCCATGCTCGTGGCAATATCCCTTACCCGAAGCAACGTCTTCCTTTCCAGCTACATCTTTCTCAAGGACAAAACAGGACAGCGCTTCATGGATGCCCTGGGCGAAGCCGCCCGCAGGGGCGTCGACGTAAAAGTCCTTCTGGACGGCGTAGGGGAGCTTTACTCATTTTACAGGACCGGTGGGTGATCCATGGTCTGCGGTCTCCGGGAGGACTATTGTCGACGGCCCGGACGAAAATCTCGACAAACCGGCCCATGTCCTGACTGGTGTCATTTCTGCGGCGCTAAACCGTATCATCATCATGACCCCTTATTTCCTGCCATCCAGGATGGCAAATTACTGTATGGAAACTGTTGCCCGATCCCGGGAACTGACTATTGAAGAGGTTGACAACCGTCCCTTTCCCGGGCGGCTGCGCGATGGTTTCTTCTGGCTTTTCTCGCCTTATTTATGAAACCGGAAGGTCAAGGGATGTAAAATCGGAAAAAAAAGAACAAGGGTCAGATAAAGTATGGTACGGGAAATTGCGGAAGTAAATTCATCCCCAAGATTCAGCCTTTCTCTGCGTCCTTCGCGACCTCTGCGTATTTAAAAAAAGCTTTTAAAGGAACTGAACTATCTCATCCATCGCTTTCCGGTTCTTATTCCCCTTCTTCTCAAACCCCTTTTTCGGGTAGCCGAGAGGTGTTATGGAATAGACGATCTCGTTTTCCTTCAGTGAAAGGGCCTCCCGCAGCATGTACGGGTCGTAGGCCCCCACCCAGCAGGTCGCAACTCCCTCGTACTCAGCCGCCAGGATCATGTGATCCAGGGCGATGGTGAGATCGGTTTCCAGAAAATTGTACCCATCTTTTTCCCTGACCCACGCCTGTTCCGGATAGCCCACGACCACCAGGACATGGGGCGCGCCGGAGAACCAGTCACGGCCGTAGCACGGCCGAATTTTAGCCAGCATCTCCTCTGATGAGATCACCAGGAAGCGCCACGGCTGGAAGTTCACTGCCGACGGCGCCCACCTTCCCGCCTCGAGGATCCGGTAGAGGGTATCCTGGTCGAGGGGTCGTTCGGGGTCGTAGTTCCTGATACTCTCGCGGTTTCGGATAAGTTCGTAAAAGTCCATAAAACCTCCAAAAAGGTATTTAGCTAACCGCAGAGTACGCGGAGGGACGCAGAGGAAAACAACAAATTACAGGTCGATGGTTCCATATTTAGAGCTTAATCCGGAATTCTCAATCCTCAATTCTCAATAGTTTAACCGTTCACGATTCACGGTTCACGGTTCACAGTTTTCTACTCTATCCCGTGATCCCTCAGGATCTCTATCACCCTTTGGGCATCGCCTTTTGTCACAAAGAGCATGGCAGGAACAATGAAGACACCACTTCCTTTAAACAGCTCCCCCTGGAAATTGCAGACGATCTCCTCCGCATCCAGAAGCGACTTGACCATCATGACGTCAGTGGGGTTATAGGTAGAGTATACCGCAACCAGGTCCGCGTCCCCATCCTGGATGGGACTGAGAGCTTCCTCTTCAGGCAGTTCATAAACCAGGGGCACGCCACAATCAGAGCACTCGGTGAAACCCGGTCTGTATTCAGCTTTGCAGTTAGGGCAGAACAAATAAGCCTCCCGATCTCAGATCTCAGATCTCAGATCTCAAAGTACCTGACGCAAACCGCTGGTCTATTGCTCCTCATTCTCCACCTCGTCAGACGCAACGCTCTGCTTATCCTGACTCCTCTGCCATAGATCAACAAACTTGCGGGGCCGAAAACGGATCACGGTCCTGCCGTGTCCGGAGAAACGGTATTGGACGCCTTTACCTGGATACTTAGACACCTGGATATCTAGCAGCGTGGGACGGTTTTCCGACACGCTGCTAGTTACAGGTTTTTCTCCATAAAGATCTCCACCTTCAGATTGGTCCCTGCTGCTCCAATGACTTTTACCTTCGTCCCCGCCTCGCAGTCCGGCCCCATGACACGCCAGATGGTATCGTCCACGTTGATGGTGCCCAATCCGTTCACAACAGGATCCTTAATGATGGCGATGTGTCCCAAGTAACGGGCCGCGCGCCTGTTAAGGTTGGAGACCTGGGATCTCGTGGGGTATTTTTTCAGCCTGATGAGCCACAGCGCGATGCTCACCACCGAGAATACGGCGAAAAGCAGAACCTGATACTCCCAGCCCATGCCCGGGGCGATGAGCAGTACAAACCCCACGACAGCGGCCGACACCCCCATCCAGAGAAAAAAGGTGCCGGCGACGAACGCCTCGACAATGACGAGCACCACAGCGATCACCCACCAGTGCCAGAAAACGAATTTCATCATTTTTCAGCTCCTTTTCCCTTCCCGGCATCCTTGATCAACTCACCGACCCCGCCGATGGCCCCTATCACCCCGGAGGCATCGAGGGGCATGAAGACTATCTTGGAGTTGTTGGCGACACCGATCTTTTCCAGGGACTCCACATATCTCATAGCCACGAAATAGTTCACCGCGTTGATGTCGCCCTCGGAGATGGCCTGGGAGACGTCTTTCGTGGCCTTGGCCTCGGCCTGGGCCTGGCGCTCCCTGGCTTCGGCGTTACGAAAAGCCGCTTCCCTGCGTCCCTCGGCATCCAGAACAACGGCCTGTTTCTGCCCCTCGGCTTTGAGGATCTCAGCCTGCTTGAAACCTTCCGCCTCCAGGATCTGGGCCCGCTTGTCACGCTCGGCTTTCATCTGCCGCGCCATGGACTCTACAAGGTCCTGGGGAGGCTGGATGTCCTTTATCTCCACGCGGGTGACCTTGACCCCCCACGGATTGGTGGCGGCGTCGATTACTCTCAGTAACTCAGCGTTGATCTCGTCGCGTTTTGAAAGCATCTCGTCCAGGTCCATGCTGCCCAGCACGGTCCTGATGTTGGTCAGGCCCAGGTTGGTGATGGCGTATTCGAGCCGGTTGACCTCATAGGAGCTTTTGGCAGCGTCGTCGATCTGGTAATAAAGGACACCGTCCACGGAGACCATGGCGTTATCGCGGCTGATGACGTCCTGCTTCTCGATATCGAGCACCTGTTCCATCATGTTCTTCTTGAAACCGATCTTGTCCACGAAGGGAATGATTATGTGAAGGCCCGGATCGAGTGTCCTGACGAACTTGCCCCACCTCTCCACTGTGTACCCGTACCCCTGGGGTACCGTTTTGACGCCGAGAAACAGGACAACGATGGCGAAAACGGCGACGACAATGGCGAACGCTCCAAACTCGAACATGATCCCCTCCTTTATTAACAGGTTGCAGCAGGCAGGCTTCGCCAGCAGGTTATCTCAGGCAAAACACCTTTTTATCAATAAATACCGCCTGCTCTTGTGTGAGTCCGTTTTGTTCACAGAAAAGACGGACAGGCAGGCGGTCGGTTTCATCTCCAGATTGTCGCCCCCGATGCCCCCCATGCAACTTACATAAATAATAGTCCATGGAGGATGGGAATGGCAAACGATTGATGTTATTGAAAACTATACATTAAAGTGTGCAGCCGCCCATAGATGGTGGAGCAGATGGTGTTTTACGACGCAAAGCCGGGATGACACGGGTACTTTCTCGAGAACACAAAAACGCTGCATCACAAACCTCGCGGTTCATGTTATAAACCACAGGCCATGAAGCTCCCCTCTTTGAAGAAATTACTTCTCTTGATCCTCTTGTCCGGTTTCCTGACTTTTCTTGTCGTCGGTGGCTGGCTGTTCCTGGCCGTCTCCAGTCTGCCCCAGGTGGATTTTCTCTCGAACCCCGGAGTCTCCCTGCAGGTTAACTTCCCCGACTGGCGGGGTCGTTACCATCCATATACCGTGGGTCCTGAGAATCCCGACTGGGTCCCTCTATCAAACATCCCCCAGAACCTTCGGAACGCGGTCCTCTCCGGTGAGGATTTTTCCTTTTACTCCCACAAGGGAGTGGACTGGTTCGAGCTTCGCGAATCGTTTTTAAAAGACCTTCAGGAGCGCCGTTTCTCACGGGGTGCCAGCACGATCACCCAACAGCTGGCCAAGAACCTCTTCCTGTCCCGGGACAAGACCGTAAAACGCAAGGTGAGCGAACTGGTCCTTGCCCGGCGCATGGAAAAGGCGCTGACCAAGGACCGCATTTTGGAGCTTTACCTCAATGTGGTCGAACTGGGGGATATGGTCTACGGGGTAGGGCCAGGGACACGCCACCACTTCGGCAAACAGCTGTCAGGGTTGTCACTTCGTGAATGCACCTTTCTGGCTGCCATGCTGCCCGGCCCCAAAGTCTACGATCCGGAGCGGAACATGGATCGGGTGATGAACCGCTCGGACCACATCCTCGGTGTCATGCTCAAGGGCCGCATGATCACGGACGACCAGTACCTGGCTGCCCTGGTTGAGATCCCGTTCGCCGGGGAACCTTCCGAGCTCGTGGATACAGAACAGGATCCGGGATCCGCTATGGACATACCACCGGAGATCGAAGAAGATTCAATAACAAATGAGGACCAGATTATCGTAACTCCAGAAGAGGGTGTGGAGAACGGGGAGGTGTTCACCACCCAGGACGGGATCGTTGAGATACCGATAAGATAGTACAGGAAGTGAAGCAGTGCAGAAGTGCAGAAGGTCAATTGCCTTCATGCGCCAGTAGTTCGCCGTTTCGCCACCCGTACACAGCTTGTCACGCCAAAGGCGTGATTTCCCCGTTTCCAATATTGACAGGGTCGCAAAAAGTCATCAATATTTGTCCTTTCCCTCCCTATCCCCCATCTCCCCATTCCCGGTGGTATAATTATGAGTGAAGTACCCTGTGGGGGGGGTGATCGTCTTCTGCAAGCATCTGTTTTCACCGTCAAATTCCATGCACATAGTGGAAGTTTAACCTGAAACCGGCAGTATAGTGCCGGGGTTATCAAGGGAGCTAGTTGTCATGTATCGGCTCGCATCGATTATCGTACTGGCGGTGCTTCTGGTACTGTCAGTAGGCTTGGTCCAGGGCAAGGACGCGGCACCAGCACTGAAGCTGGAGAAAGATTGTGTCGTGTTCGGGCGCATGGATGGACACATTATCAAGATGGAAACAGGGACGTCTCAGCGGATGACCAGGATCTGGTTCCCCGACAGCCTTGAGATGAGGGGGTTCACCATCGTCAACCTGTTCAGCGGCATGGAACGCAAGCTGGAACTTACCAAAAAGGGGTATTTCTGCATCAACCTGGATCCGGGGTCCTATGAATTGCGCACCTTGGGCAGCAGCGGGAACTTGATCGTCATCGACTCCTTCGAAGTCCCCCATGGGCGGATGGTGAACCTGGGGACTTATCGGGTGGAGATGAAGTCCGCATCTGATCTCAACGACTGGGTGTGGCACCCCTGTACCATCGGCCCATTTACACGAACAGTTAGATTCAACCACATGGGGGATGTGGGATCATACGATGGTTGTGAGGAGTGGTTTGCCTCGTGTAACGAGGCTGTCTATGAAAAATTCGCAAGCCTGCCGCTGAGATATTAGACGAACTATTTGAAGATTAAAAAAAACTGCAGGGAGCCTTTGACCCTGCTGTTTTTTTTTGCGTGTGGGCATATAATACGCGGCAAACCTTACAGGAGAAACTACATTTCAGATGTTGGTTTGATGTTTCATAACCGCAGCTCAACAGGAACACCGGTATGGGGACGGGCTGGAGGCTGACGCATGCCACCTGGATCACTCTTGAATGGATTGAGACGGTTGGCACCCGGCCAGGTGCTGATCCTTTATTATATGGTTGCGATCCTCATCGGTTCAGCACTCCTGAGCCTGCCCATGGCCTCAAACGGCGAGCCCCTGCCCTTCATTGACGCTCTTTTTACAGCGACATCCGCCCAGTGTGTAACCGGATTGACCGTAGTCGACACAGGTTCAGGATTATCGATCTTCGGTCAATTGGTGGTCCTGTGTCTCATTCAACTGGGAGGGCTTGGCATCACCACTTTCAGCGTCTACCTCTTTTTCTTCCTTCGTCTCGGTGTTGGAGCACAGGGGAGATGGATCATTAACGAGACCCTCCTTCACACACCTGTCCACTCCCTCAGAGAACTGATAGGCAGTATTATCCTCATTTCCATAGGGATCGAAGCCGCGGGCACCGCCATCCTGGCATTCGTATTCGTTCCTGATCTTGGTCTTGGCAGGGGTCTATTTGCAGCAGCATTTCACTCCATTTCGGCCTTCTGCAACGCCGGGTTCTCCCTTTTCCCCGATAGCCTCATTGGCTACCGGGGAAATGTAACTGTGAATCTGACCGTGATGGGGCTTATCATCCTTGGGGGTATCGGCTTTCTGGTTATCCGGGAGATCATGGACATTGTGATTGACCGCGGAAGTACCAAACGATCGAGGCTTTCCCTGCACTCCCGGATCGTTCTCTGGACAAGCGGCCTGTTGATCCTGGGAGGCGCGCTTCTCATCCTTATTATGGAAGCCAAAGGAGTTTTTGCCGGATTGTCTACCGTTGAGAAGATGCTCACAGCTTCTTTCCAGTCAGTTACGGCACGGACAGCCGGCTTTAACACTATCGACATGAACACGTTCCGTGTATCCACCTTATTTTTGATGGTCTTTTTGATGTTCGTGGGGGCATCACCCGGGTCAGCGGGAGGCGGCATCAAAACGACTAGCCTGGCCCTCTTTATCGCCATCCTTCACAGCAGGCTCAAAGGCAACCCCCATACGAACATTTTTCGTCGGACCATTTCCACTGAAACGGTGGCCAAAACCCTTGCCCTTGTGATGCTGGCGGCTTTCGTCGTCGGAGCAGGTCTTTTCTCTCTCATCCTGGTCCAGCATCCCGGGGCCTCGGCCCGCCAACACGACGATGTATTCCTGAAGTATTTTTTCGAAACCGTTTCAGCCTTCGGTACCGTGGGACTTTCAGTTGGGGCCACAAACCTGCTCAATACAGGGGGAAAGGTAATTATTATCGTCCTCATGTTCCTGGGAAGGGTGGGTCTCCTGACGGTGGCCTTTACCATCGCGAAGCGCCTGTCGCCCAAGGCGACGCGTTACGCCGAAGAAAATATAATGATCGGGTGACCACACTCGAGGGGAGAAATATGAAAAAGTTTTGTGTCATTGGTTTAGGGAATTTCGGTTACCACCTGGCACGCACCTTGTATGAGGATGGTCAGGAGGTGATAGCCATCGACCTGGACCAGGAAAGGGTTCAGAGGATCAGGGACCATTGTTCCGTTGCCATCCATGGGGATGCGGCCAACAAGGAGTTTCTCGCTGCCAATGGGGTCGAAGAGATGGACGCTGTCATGGTGTCTACCGGTGAGCGATCACATCTATCGACGCTCATTACACTGTTCCTGAAAGAACTTGGGGTAAAAAACATCCTGTCCAAGGCTATTGATGAGGACCACGGCAGAATACTTGAAAAAGTTGGGGCTTCAGAGATCATCCACCCTGAGAAAGACATGGCCATCAAGACTGCCCGCGCCCTGTCTTATCCCAACATCCTTGATTTCATACCCCTGGCGGAAGATTACTCCATCACTGAAGCCGCCGCACCCCGGAACTTCATAGGGAAAGACCTTATTTCACTGGATCTTCGCCGCAAATTCAAGGTCACGATTATTGCCCTCAAGGATGTTCTATCAGATCAAATGGTGACAGCGCCTTCCCCGGATTATGTCATCAAGGACAGCGATATACTGATCATGCTGGGGCGGTCGGAGGACGTAGTTAAAGCGCTGGAATCCTGAGCTATCGGTTGTCTGTGAGAATAGCCTGCAGAAGGGGGATGAGTGAAGGTATGTCGTCCTGAACTGTTTTCCAGATGATGGGTAAGGAAACTCCGAAATATTCATGAACCACAATGTTCCTGATCCCGCGCATTTCCAGCCACGGGGTTCCGGGATAGCGTTTTGCGATCTCTTCAGGAATGTGTCCAGCTGCCTCGCCGATAACCGTGAGGTTCCGGATGACAGCGTCGACTGTACGAGGGTCGGAATTGAATTCATCTTCGGTTTTATCGCCCACATATTCAACGATCCGGTTGCAGGCTTCAAGGATATCTTCGATACGAATCAGCCAATCCCTAGGCGGCACGGATCGCCTCTTTCAGAATTCTGTCCCTCAGACGCTCCTTTAACGCTTCGCTTGTCACCAGGTCGATTTTTGCATCGAGCAGTTCTTCCAGGTAGATTTTCAGCCGTACAAAAGTGAAAAGTCCAACGGGTTCGATAAACTCGACGAGTAAATCGATGTCGCTGTCGAAGTTTTCTTCTCCCCGTGCAACGGAACCGAACAGGAACAGGGAAGAAACCTTAAACTGCTGAAGTTCCTCGCCTTTTTCCCGGATTTTATCAAGTACGATATCTTTTCTTTGCATATCTATATCCACCAGAAACAATAATAACATAATCTCCATAGGAAGAATATTCAACAAGGAGGCCCCTCAGGAGTCAATCATTTCCCCACGGTTTATCCCCGGTACTTAAATCAGCAGAATAACCAACCTACTCAATAAGTAACGTCACAATACACCGGGTTATTGCTCAAACATGGCTGAGTTTGGTTTTTCGCAACTCCCCGCCATATGTTCCTAAACCGTGATCGGC
>JARGFZ010000038.1 GCA_029210965.1 bacterium
CTTAACGTAACTTACCATCCCAACAAGGTTTTTTTATCCCCAAAATCTCAAAAATAGAATCAATCAAGATTTTAGGGTGAACGGAAGGGGCAGTGAGCAATGAAGAATGGACGAATAGGTGAATTTCGGTTCACTATTCACGTTTCACTTGCGCTTTCGCAAGCAATGCTCAATTATTCCCCTATTACCCCCTACGGTACCGGCACAAAATCCCCCGTCTGCGATAGGTTTTGCCTGAAACGGCTCCTGGACGCATGAAAGCGCAGCAGGAACCACATCTGAGACATCCGCCTGAATTTGAGGGTAGTATTATCGAGGCAAAGGACTCAAGATCCAGAAGATCATCGAGGTGGAAATAGGCCTCAAGAAGAGCGAGAAACGGGGTGTTGGGGTGGTCACCGTGACGGTTCTTAACAAAGTTCCACGGGATGAAATCCCATGAAAGGATCCTGTGCAGATGCTCAGGAAGCTCATCCTGTAGAGAATGAAGAGAATGATCCACAGTAACACCCCCGTTTACATGGATGGAACAGGACTATCAGAAGTGGGTGGGGAAATGGAAGAGAGGAGGAGGGTTGTGGGAGATCTTGTTCGCTCCCACTTTCACTGGAGCTTTGGATGACCGGAGATTGCAGTGTCCAGGTCGCTCATGTGTCGGAGTATCGGTGGATCGGAGTGCCGGGGCAAAAGCAGTATGGATTCATGTAAGCATGGCGCTTTGGGGTATAGGCATTGTGGGAATATGGGGGCGTGGAGGTAATAACCGCCGCAATTTCTCCGACACCCCGATACCCCGATACACCCATACTGATCTTTCGGGTTCATATGGTCATCGGTATCCTCTTGGCCAGGAAATTCTCCATATAGATGCCAAGTACCGCGTCGATGGCAGGGCTGATGTCAAGGAACTGGAGCCCCATTCCGGCCGGTATCTCATCGGTATCGCGGTCCTGGGTGTGAACGATCTTCCCTTTGAAATTAAACAGGGTCCGCAGGCCAGGCAGGTTGAACTGCAGCCTTACCCCGGCTTCCCTGGGCATGGGATTTGTTGTGGGGATATATAAACCTCGTTCCCCGAAGTTGTGGGTCGTCACAGATTGTGCTTTCGATCCATAAAGGAGTTGGACGGGAACTTCCATGGGGGCCCGAATACAAACTCTGCGATTATTGGACAGACACCTCTCCAGCTTGGTAAAAAAGTTCCTGATAGACATGGGTCGCTGGACGACCTCGGTGAATCCAGCCTGCAAGGCCCTGTTCGTGTACAGTTCGTCACTGGTGGAACTCATGAGCAGCATGGGTGGGCTGGACACAATACGGTCTTCCTTCATTTGTCTGCAAAACTCCAGGGGATCGTAATCCGGGATCCTCTCTCCGACAATGATCGTGTTGGGAATGCTCTGGCTCATGAAGTGGAGAGCCTCTGTGCCGCTCCTGGCGGCGTACAGTTGATATCCCAACCTGGAGATGATCCTCTCCAGGTATTCCCTGTCCACCTCCGAAGGTTCGATGACCAGAACCCATTTCATTGCGGGTCTCCTTTCCCATCTTTGCCTGAATCAATGACACATAAGTCACAGGTTGAAATTTCGCAACTTTCATGCAAGCGGCTCAGTTCCCGACCAATACAGTAAGCAAAGGGTGTGTCATAATTACAATATCGTAATTATCTTCTTTTGTTAAGTTTTTTGTTAACAGTATTTTTTTTGAAATGGGGCGTTGAAATTATTTCGTTAAATAGGAGCCCAATTTTGTTCATACAATGGATAGTTAAGTGAACTACCACGGGCTCACGCCCGTGGCATCATAAAGGCCAAGCTGCGCTTGCCCTCCGTCTTCCGCACTCTGACTTTGGTTCGTTGACCTCGCCAGGTGCAGGAATACTCCGGGTACTTTCATCTACGGGCTCACGCCCGCAGAATTACGAATGAGCATTAAATTAATATAATTACGGATGCTGCAGGCTGTAGATGACATTTATGCAGTCACTGCGGAAACATTTTGGAGAGGATGAAGGAGGATTGGATGATTATCAAGCGTTGTTGTACTGCACTAATGGTTATGATCTTTACAATGAGTTTTCTTGTGGTCTCAACTGGACAAGTTAAGGCCGAGGAGCAGATCCAAACCCAGTCCATGATCCAGGCAAAGGGTCAGGTGGATGAGGCCACACAACTCAGGCTGCGGCTGAGAAGTCAGCTTAAAAAGGAAACGGGTCTCACCGATGAGGAACTTGATGCTAAGGATCCTTTCCTCGCAGAGGCGCTCAGTCTGAACGGCGGCCAAACAGAGCCTATCCGGAAGATGGTGAGAAAGTCCTTACAGGTTGATTGTGTTACTGAGTGCTTTTCGGAAAGGCTGCGCACGCAGAAAAGGCTGATGCTCCAGGAGCACAAGGAACTCGCTGAGGATAACAAGGTAGCTTCTCAGGATCGATTGAGGGCACAGACCCGGACCAGGGATGGGGAGCAGTCCGGTGACACGACACGGACCGAAACCCAGACCCGGACACAGAACCAGGATGGATCGGGTAGCGGCAGCGGTGGTGGAGGTGGTAAGGGCCGGTAACAGGAAATTGAAAATTCCGAAAGTGATACATCTCCAACGGCGCCGAAAGGCGCCGTTGGTTTTTTCTCTTCTCCCTTTCCCATTTCCCCATTATTATCCATCAATGATCACCTCAAAACAGGTTGTTGCCACCTATTGCAGGGCCTAGGGCAGGGAATGTAGAACGCAGAATAAACACAAACCATCAATTGTTGACGCATTCGCAAAAAGTCAGCAACGCGCCCCGAGGGGGGCGCCCGGATCAATGAACAGCCGTGCCTGGGAGATGGCCCGGATCAGTGACTGAAATACAGGTCATTGATCCGTGAGGGGAGGAAAACCGCGCTTTTTCCTTCCCGAGGAGCAAAAAGCCGATAACGGACTTTTTGCGCCCCTGTCAATTGTTTGACCGAGCGACGGAGGGATTTAGTGATTATACGAAAGTACTTTTCTGTTCTGATAATCCTGCTGACCATTATTGGATGTTCCAAAAACGATGGTGAGCTTCGTGCCGGTTTTGAGTCCGGGCGTTACCGGACTGTTGTGGCCTTCGGGGATTCCATCGTGGAGGGGTATCAGCAGCCGGAGGGGTGGCCGGAGATACTTGGGAGAGACCTTGCGGGGAGGTACCCTGGTGTTCGCGTTATCAACGCGGGAGTCTCGGGTGACACAGCCGGGGACGGCCTTAGAAGGATCCAGAAGGACGTTCTCGATCACCAACCCGATCTGGTCCTTGTTGCTTTCGGTCTAAACGATATGAAAAATGGAGTTCAGCTTTCACAGTTTCAGGAGGATATTACGGCCCTTGTCCTGGAGATATCCGCAGGCGGCGCACAACCTGTAATGCTCACCACAACCCGGCTTCAGAAGGGCGCAAGCATGCTGGCACGGCTGAACCCGGCCCCGTTCAACGAGTCGATACGCACTTTGGCAAAGGAAAGGAGCATCCCCCTTATTGACGTGAACAATGAGTTCAAGGGGCTGAACACTCACCAGTACCTTATGGATGCGGCGCACCCCAATGGGGAAGGTTACAGATCTCTCGCCGACATCATCAGAAAAGGCCTCATCGGCGAGTAACCTTCCCACGGGAGTGGGGGAGGGGGAGCATGGGCGAGGGGGAGAGGGGGCGCAGCTGAAACCGCTTGACACGGAGACGCGACGGCACGGCGTGGGGGAGAGGGGGCGAAGAGCAGGGCGGAGGGCGGGGAAAGAACTGGATGGGGTGAGTGGGGGAGCTTGGGAGCGTGGAAGCATTGGGGAGTAACTTTCGACTGGACGACTAAGCGAAGCTCAGAAAATTAAAATTTTACAACTATGTCCAATAGGTCATTTTACTATTAGACATTATCCCCAGCGGGTGATAACTCACGTACGATCAAACTCTGGTATCTGCATTTTCTCCTCAAGGTTGTAAGGAGTTTAACTTGAAACTTGAAACTCGAAACGTGAAACGGCAGTCCCAATGATCTTAAAAGGGACTGCAGTCAACGTCGCTGCCATCATCTTCGGCTGCCTTATCGGACGCTACCTGGGCCATCTCATTCCGGAGCGGATGCGCAGGACCATAATGATGGGGCTGGGTCTTACTGTTCTGCTCATCGGCATGCAGCTGGCTCTTCAGTCACGAAATCCCCTGATTGTCATAGGTGCCATGGTCATCGGAGGGCTTATCGGTGAGGCAATGTCTATTGAGGCACGCCTGGAGAACATGGGGCACAAACTGCAGCAGCGTTTCAAGAACGCCGGCAATGTCGCAGAGGCGTTCGTTACGGCAAGCCTGCTCTACTGTATCGGGGCCATGGCCATCATGGGGGCCATTCAGGACGGTCTGGGGCAGGAGCCGACGATCCTTTACGCCAAATCGGCCCTGGATGGGATCGCGTCGGTGGCCTTTACAACGACCCTGGGTATCGGTGTTGTTTTTTCCGTCATCCCTCTGCTTATATACCAGGGCGCGATCACCCTCGCGGCGGGATGGGTGCAGGGGTTTTTAACGGAACCTGTGGTGGCGGAAATGAGCGCCACCGGCGGGCTGCTCATTCTGGCCATTGGGCTGGATATTTTAGGCATCAGGAAGCTGCCCATTGGGAACCTTCTGCCTGCCATTTTTGTTGCTGCGGGAATTGCCATTTTTGTGGGTTAATGCGGCCTTCAATAGCACATCATCTTCGGCCTCAAGATAGTCATCTATCAATATGCTTCTTCCCCCTTGAGGGGGGAAGAAGCATATTGGGGTGATAGATCGCACCCTCCCCTCGGGAAACACTTTCCCCCTCACCCCGGCCCTCTCCCGCCAGGGGAGAGGGAGAGTGAGGAAATAGACTACTGGGAAGGAGGGGAAGTTTGCGGAATGGACTTACATTAGACTTCCGGTTTCCTCGGGACTCTGGTCTTGAATCTGACGCACTCTTGAAGGCCTTAAAATCAAATGAGCGGTGTAATATACAGCTGACATATATAACGCAAGTTCCATGTCAATTTAATGAAAAGGCGCGGGAGAAAGGGTGAGATGGAAGGCCGTCACGCCGCTGGCGGGATCGAGGATTGCCGATGACTGAGAATCCCGCCATCGGCGGGACAGATTGCCCTTTATCACGCACCGCATAAACATATATGGAGGAGACAATGAGCAAAATCCACATGATGGCGATATACCAGGTCAAAGAAGACAAAATCGATGATGTTCGCCTCGCCGTTACCGAATTCGTTGACGCGGTGAAAGAGAACGAGCCCGGGACCCTGTTCTACGAGTCATACCAGGGGAAGGGAGATCTCTCTTTCTTTCACCTCATGACCTTCGAGAATAAGGTGGCTGAGGAGCTCCATCGTCAGACTCCCCACATGAGGACCTTCGAACTGAAGTTGTACCCCAACTGTGAGGATGAGCCGGGCGTCGTTGAGCTGGATCTGGTGGGATCGAATGTGAGATAGAGCAGGATGTAGAATGTAGAATTGAGAACGTAGAAGAACTGCGCTGAGATCCTTTGATCATTGAACAGGTAAAATCAACGGTTTTATTCTAAGTTCTACATTCCACATTCTACATTCTAATATGGAGGAACCACCTATGTCCGCATTCAGCGGTTTTCCCGAAGAAACAGTGACCTTCCTTTCCGACCTTGCCAGGAACAACAGGAAGGTCTGGTTCGACGCTCACAAAAACGACTACGAAAGATACCTGCTTTGGCCGGCCAGGGCTTTTACAGATGCCCTGGGTGAGCGGCTCACTTCAATAGTACCGGGGATCATCGCCGAGCCGAGGGTCAACGGCTCTATCTTCAGGATCTACAGGGACACCCGATTTGCCAAAGATAAGACCCCTTACAAGACCCACCTGGGAATATTCTGCTGGGAGGGGGAGGGGCCCAAGATGGAGTGCCCCGGATTTTATTTTCATCTCCAACCACCCAATTTGATGCTGGGCGGAGGAATTCACATCTTCTCTAAACCGCTTCTGGAGGAGTACAGAATGTCCGTTGTCCACCCCACTCATGGGATGAAGCTTGCCGGAGCCGTTTCCAGGGTGTCGAAGTCCCTTGACATCGGCGGGCACCACTACAAGAGGGTTCCCAGGGGGTACGACCAGGACCACCCTTTCGCCCAGTTCCTGCTTTTCAACGGCCTGACCGCCTCGACCGAAGGACCAATACCGGCAGTTCTGCACAGCCCGGATATCGTCGATCATTGTTTTGATGTTTTCAGGAAGATGGTGCCTGTGCATGAATGGCTGCGCGATATGGCCGAGCGGGCGAGAGCTTCCACTATCTGACGCGGGACGCGGGGACACGGGGGAATGAACCTGTTGTCATTGCGAGCCCTGAGGTAGTCGAAGGGCGCGGCAATCCCGGGATCGCTTCACTCTGGCCACGGTTCGCGATGACAAGACTCAGACGCGGTGACGCGAAGACGCGCCGACGCGGGGGAAAGTTCTTTTTTCCTTCAGAAGCGTTAAATTCCGCCTCATGCCAGGACTCAGAACTCGCAAGGAAAATATTTAATTGGAGGAGATGCAAGCTTTAACTCCGCGTCTCCGTGTCCCCCGCCTGCCCTGCCTGTCCCGCCTGCCCTGAGCTTGTCGAGGGGAGCCTGTCGAGGGGAGCCTGTCGAGGGGAGCCTGTCGAAGGGTGTCTCCGTGTCAAACGGTTTCGCGGATTGCCACTCTCCATTTTCTTATTTTTGTTTCCGGAAAATAGCTTTCCTTGCTGTGCCTCAGCGCTGCCTTTCCCAGGTCCTGCTCCATGTTCAGGTGTTTATAGTCTCCGGGAAGGATCGAGGCGAAGGAGGAGAAGATATACTGGTAAATGCCCTTGTATCGCGTCAGTCCTTTGGCGAAGTGCAGGGCGAAGGTGTCCCCTGTGATCTCCTCACCCAGGATGTAGCCGCTGGGGCGCCCTTCGGTGTACCAGACCCCACCGCACAGGACCAACTCCTCCATACGCAGCAGGGCCTCCCTGGCGGCGTCGTAATCGGTCAACTCCGGCCCTTGTCCTGAATCGGTCTGCCAGTTATCCAGGATGGACAATGCATCGGGGACTCTGTCTTCTGTCAGGGGTTTAGCCTCGTGGGTGTAGTGCTTCAGAAAGAAGTTGAGGAGGTTTTTCTTCTTGTGGAGCTTCTTCCCGGCGAAGGTGGCGATCTTCTCCGTCTCATAAAGGTAGTCCGAATCTCCCTCCACGAAAGATCTCCCGAACCGGTCTTCAGGAAAAGCGGACAGCCACTCGTCCGGGATTGGGTAGAAGTGATCGGCTGTCCTGGCCATCTTCAGAAGATGGTCGGGATCCATCTCCTGTACATCACGGGTGGGCATGAGATAGTTGTCACCGTCGCAGGATCTTCCCCGGAGCCAGATCTCTTCATCCAATGTGATGACTTCGTAACGGTGCGTTTGCCGGAACAGGTACAGGTTGGGGAAGGAGAACTCGGAGATGGGGACTTCGATGGCCCGGAGACGGTCCTGGAGGAGGGACTGATGCTGAAGGGAGAGGGGTTGGGTATTCATGTTAGAACCTATACCATGGAAGGAGTAAGGGTGAAAAGGAAGAGTAAAGTCCAAGGGTTAAGGCTCGAAACCAGAGTTTGAGAAGCCGTAAACAGAATGCTGTTAAACCTTGATGTGCTCCGTGACTCTGTGACGAGGTTTATTATAATAGCCGCCCGTGATCGCTCCTGATCCTCAAAAGAGTGCAATGTGTGAATCAAAATAAAGAAGAAAGGCAGATCCATGGCTGAACAGACCAAGCACCTGCTGCAGGTAAGAAATCTGAGATTATCCGACCACCCCGATGTCAGGGAAATAATGGATTCCGTTTACGGCAAGATGGGAGGAGCATGGTCCGAAAACCAGTTCGAAACTCTCATTCAAAAGTTTTTACAGGGCCAGATCTGCGTTGAGGACAGGGGGCGTGTTGTAGCTGTTGCCCTTACCCTCATTGTGGATCTGAGGAGACTGGGTGAGGAACACACTTACATGGAAGTTGTTTCAGATGTTCGTCTCGGTGTTGTGCAGTGGCAGATGAGGCTTTTTAACTCTATCGGTGATTTTCTGCAGCAGACAGAGTATTTCGTGGATGCTGTGGCCGGCTACAATTCGGACATCCTCCTTTTCCCGGAACTATTCAACGCCCCCCTCATGTCCCGGTTCGACCCGGAAAACCCGGCCGAAGCCATGCGCTCCCTTGCTGAAGACAGCAAGGAGCTTCGCGATGAGCTTGCCCAGATGACAGTGAGATACAACATAAACATTGTGACGGGCAGTTTCCCGGAATACGATGGCGACTCTTTATACAACGCGTCCTGCCTTTGTCGTCGGGATGGAGCCTGCGACGCCCAGTACAAACTGCACGTCACTCCTGATGAGCAGCAGTATTGGGGGATGAAAGGGGGGGCAGGTTTGAGAGTGTTCGATACGGATGTGGGGAAGGTGGGCATTCTGATCTGCTACGATGTGGAGTTTCCCGAATTGTCCCGTTACCTGGCCAAGGAGGGGATGCAGACCCTTCTCGTCCCCTTCTGGACTGACACCAGGAACGGCAATCTGAGAGTTCGCCGCTGTGCCCAGGCCCGTGCCATTGAAAATGAGTGCTGCGTGGCCATATCAGGCAGTGTGGGAAACCTTCCCGGGATCGAGAACATGGATATCCAGTATTCCCAGGCCGCGGTATTCACCCCTTAAGACTTTCCCTTCCCCCATGATGCGGTAGCCGCCGAGGCGACCCCCAACACAGAGATGACCCTCATTGCCGACCTCGACCTGCTCAAGGAACTTCGGGAGCAGGGCACCGTTCGTAATCTGCATAGCCGCAGGACGGACCTTTACGATGTTCTCTGGAGAGGAACGGGAGGAGAAGGAGGAGAATGACTGCGCATGCCGCCTGTATAGGGGAGTTGGTATCTCAGGATTCAAGATTCAGGATTCAAAAATAACTCAGAACTCCGGAAAAGAATACCTTTTGAATCTTGAATCTTGAATCCTGAATAAGAGGGAATATCCATTGTTGGCCTTGAAACCACCCCGGATACGATCACATCCCATGCCGGTCTGACTCTTTCAGGCGAGTTCGCGGAAGAGATCGGGCTTCCCGATCTGGTGGACAGTCATCTGCCTCTGCCGGGCAGCGGCGCCGGTTATCGTCCGTCGGAGTTCGTGATGCCGCTTTTGCTGATGCTCAACGGCGGCGGGCGATCGCTGGTGGATCCGCAAGAGATAAGCTGGACGCGGCTGTTTCAGGGGTTACCCGTGCCATTGAGGACGAAGATTGGCGTTCCGGTCAGATTCCCGAGCCGGATGGGCGGCATCGGGTCGCTTTCCGCGTCGACCGGTGCCCGCCGACGGCAAAAACAGCCCTGCGAACGCACCGACCGGAGACCGATCAAAACCCATCGCCGGATTTCGGGTAGTATGTCGTTTATTGGGAAAATCTATTTGAAATAGAGGAAAGTATGAGTATTTTATACTTTATTGCTCATATTTTCACAAGGTCGTTGCTGTTGACTGAAAATATGCTACGCTATCTATAACAGGGTTTTGGAGGCTCCTTTTTTGAATAGAATTTGCTCGATTCTGTAAAGAATGCGGCCAAGAGCAGTTTGGCGACACCTTTATAAGATCGTTCAGAAAACCACCGGCTTTTCAGGCCGTGGATGAATGGACGCCCGCAGTGAAGCCGGCCCGCGCCGGCGAAGCGGAGGCAATTCCGGCACGATCTGTTCGTGGCCGAGGGAGAACCTGGTTTGGATAACAAAAACGTAAATCAACTGAAAATGGAGGTGATGTTGGGGAGAAAGCTTGATGTTTGTCGTTTCCTGCCAGCCCTGGGCTCCTGGATGCCCTGCATCCGTAAGGGGTATTGACAGGGAAAACAGGATCAGGACCGCTGGAACAGGGGGCGTTGCGTAACGGTCCCGGACGGTCCACACATTCGAAGGGAGAAAAGATGAAATTCCAAAGATACTGGATAGTGATTCTTGCCATTGCGCTTGTGTTGGGCATGGTCATGGCTGGCTGCGGCGGCAGTGACGGCAGTGACGGCAGTGACGGTAAGAGCGCATACGATATCGCCGTTGACAACGGCTTCACCGGCACCGAGCAGGAATGGCTGGACACGCTGGCTGGCGGCGGCGGCTCAACCCCCGGTGACGGCAGCTGGTTCGGTGAGTATTGTAATTCGTGTCATGAGCAGGATGGCCTGTTCCACCAGGTTGCCTACGATCAGCTGTATAGGGACGGCGTCGTTCAGGTCGGAACTCTGGCTTATTCCTATGCGGCTACAGAGGACGTGGTCACGTTTCCAATGACCAAGAACGGTAACTACTTTGACTGCGAAGATGCGGATTCCCTCGGGATCTACTTCACACCCTATACCGGTTCAGGCTTCGAACTGCCCACTGGCAGGCTCTCTATCAAGGGTACGGTCACCTACAATACGGAGACAAACGTTTGCACCAGCACCAAGGCCGCAAGCGCCCTCGGTGATCTGTCTGCTCTTAACGGCTTCATCGTGGTGTATGGCCGGGATGAGACCATTGCCCAGATCCCTGGCACACGGATACGCCAGGCCAGGTACCCCTTTGCGGCTGTCCTGGAATTGGGAACCGTTGGTTACACTTCCGCCGCCAATAACGCCGGCTGCGAAAAGTGCCACACGGTGCCCTTCCTCAAGCACGGGTACATCTTTGGGGAAACCGGAGCAGGTACCGATTTCTATGTCTGTAAAGCCTGTCACCTGGACGATGGCGACGGCGGCCATTTTATGTGGCAGCTTCTGGTTGACGATCCCCAGCTGATCATCACCCTGGAAGAGCAGTACGGTGAAGACTGGGAAGAGTCGGGGGATGCCAGGCTCGAGCCTTACGCCTATAAAATCAGCCTCATGAACGACGTGCACATGTCCCACGCCATGGAGTTGCCCTATCCCCAGTCCATGTCCAACTGCGCGACATGTCACGAAGGCAAACTGACCACGATACTGGATGATGCCAATTTCGTGTTGGAGACCTGCAAGAGCTGTCACCCGATGCAGGAAGCTGAGGGCAACATCATGGATGCCCCGGCATTGCTGGCCGTAATGCCAACGGCTCTGGGCTTCTCTGACCATTCAGTATTTGACGACGCGACAGATTGTACTGCTTGCCATAACGGTGGCAACGCCTTCGTCGGCATCCACACCGGTTATGACCCCGTGATCTACACGGATGCCCTTGATGGCTCGAAGATCGCTGACTCGATCACCGTCTCCATCGACAGCGCGAGTGCGAGCGGCGATACGCTGACCATCGCATTCTCCGCGACCGGTAGCGCTAACGGTGGTTCCCTTGTTTCGACGGATATCATGCCAGGCGTACTGGTCGGACTGTACGGCATGGACACCAAGGATTATCTGGTCGGTCCCCACGCCAGAGATGTGGACGGCGACAGGAACCTGGAGTTTGATGTCGTTGGAAGCGCCGGCGGTACCGACTGGAATACGGATCACCCGAGATTGTCGGTTGACGCGAGTTCCACCCCGGGCAGTTGGGTCGTCACGGCAGACCTGACCCACTGGGCCGGGCTCATCGATGACGGTACGATCCGAAGAGCCGAGATCGCTGTCCTCCCGGAACTGACTGCCATCGTTGGTCTGGATGATTCGAGTGTTGCGGGCAGCAACGAAGATGATGACTATGTCGTTGCCCTCAACGCCGTTACCAAAACCTTCGACCTGGTGGGCAATACCCTTGGGCCCGTCCCCACGGATGACATCGTAAGGGTTCAGACTGGCTGCAACAACTGCCACGATGCCCTTGGCACCACCTTCCATGGCCCAGACAGGGGCGGCAGCATCGTCGCGTGCCGGCTGTGCCACATCACGCTGAGCGGCGGGTCCCACCTGGAGATGCAGTCCAGGTCCATCGACTCCTATGTCCACGCGATCCACTCGTTCCAGCCCTTTGATGTTGGTCGCAGTATTGATTTCACCGATCCGGTGGAAGAACTGCATTATGAGCACCACATCGGGTTTGTGTACCCCACCCTGGGGTTTGACTGCGAGTCGTGCCACAACCCGGGCACCTATGATGTGCCGAGTCAATCTGATTCCATGCCGGGTCTTATTTCGGCGTCCCGCCCTGCGGCAGACTTCGGGTGGGAAAGGGATATCGTTGATGAACCGGAATATGTCACCGGACCAGCCGCGAGAGCCTGTGGCGCCTGCCACAAGGCCGGCTACATCAACCACGATGACGCTGCCGGCCTCTGGTTACTCAACCAGCACTTCGAGGCCTACGGTTATCTGTGGGAGAACGACAGCAGTGATGTCATCCTCAATTTCATCATTGATTCCGTCTTCAGCGTATACGCACCTTAACCTTAAGTGAGGCGTGCGGGGTGGACTTCGGTCCACCCCGCTTCGCCCCGCTTTTTTTTACCAATGATTTTCATCGCCGCCCATTGATCCGGGCGCTCCACCCGGAGTGGGTTGATGATTTTTTGCGAGTCCATTAACTACCGGAATGGCGGGGGAGGGCTTGCGGGAACCCGGTCTGTGTATTGGTTCAGGGGGTCTATTTGGGGGTTGATTTGATTTGTAATCTGCCTGCAATGATATATTGTTTTTCGAGGAAAAGGTTGGCTTGAGCATGTTTTGCTCAATTGCTGCATCAGGATACGGGTTTGCTGTTCTTCAAGTCTCAAATCTTTAATCAACCTTGACAGGGTCGCAAAATGTCCGTTATCGGCTTTTTGCTCCTCGGAAATTGAAAAGCGTCGTTTTCACTTTCCTCACGGATCAATGACTTATATCGACAGTCATTGATCCGGGCGCCCCCCTCGGGGCGCGTTGATGACTTTTTGCGAAGTCATCAACCTTGGATTTCTGGGGTATCCCGGAGACACTCAACCACCGGGCGCGCCCTGATATATCATGCCGGCGCCCGCAACGTCTCTTCAGGGGGAATCATGCGAACAGTCACATGCTATTGCGGTTGGTTTCTTGGCCTCATACTTCTTGTGGGCCTTCTGCCTGCCCATTCCGTCGGCGCGGCGACCCGGATCGAATCAGATACCATTTTCAGGGTGCTGGAGCGGGATACGGCAGCGGAAGAGGATGCGACAGTTTTACCCGTTTACGAGTACCTGCAGATCGATACCGGTGAGCTGGATGACTACGGTGTGTCCTTCCACCTGTACGGCTGGGGCCGCGCTGATCTTGCCGACAGTGAATATTTTGAGGACCCCGCCGCCGGAGAGGTTCTTTACGGCTACGTTGAATATCGCGCCGATGCCAACCAGTTCGGCTTGAGGCTTGGCCGGCAGCATGTTTTTGAAGGTGTGGCCAACGAGACCGTCGACGGTTTGCGCCTGAACGGGAACCTTGGCGACTATTTCTCGCTGTCGGTCTACGGCGGCCAGCCGGTGGGACTCAATGCGGTGCAAGGCAGCGACGGCGACAGCATTGTCGGCGGACGGCTGGCCCATCACAACGGTTCAAAATACGAGATCGGGGTCTCCTTCAAAGCCAGCGAAAATGATGGCGAGACCGCTGAAGAGATGATGGGTGTTGACCTGGCGCTCGCCTTGCCTGAGGATATCAGACTGTCCGGTTACTCTGCCTACAACCAGGAGAGCGAAGACTGGGCGGAACAATCCTGGGAGCTCAGGGTACCGGTGGGCCATTTTGTGCTCAAACCCTATTACCAGCATTTTTCCTACGAGGATTATTTCGCCACAGGCGCCAACGCCGTCAGTGTGTTCCAGGACCGGGCGGCATCCGGAGAAGAACTCACCGCCTACGGCCTCGATGCCCTGTGGCAGTACGACCAAAACTGGACAATCGGCGGCAAGGTCAAGCAGCATGATTACGATCAGGCCGACTCGGCCCAGACCTACAGTGTTCTGGCTGCCTGGCAGGGCGAGGAACTGACCCAATACGGCGCGGAGATCGGCCGTACGGCGGCTGGAGACTCGGTTGGCAACGATTACACCCTGGTGCGGCTGTACGGTTACAACGAAGCGATGGGAGGCCGGTTGGGCGTTGACTTTGTCAGTGCGGACCTGCTGCTGGCTCAATACGACGAAGAAATATACGGTAAGGACAGTTCTCTGTTCCTTTCCCTTGGCGGTGGCAAGCGCTTCATGGGCGATGCCCTGTCGGTCAAGCTGTCCGGTGATTACAGCCAGGACGCGTATTTTGATGAAGATGTGCGCGGCACCTTGACAGTGTCATACAACTTCGCCCAATAGGAAGAGTTTCCCGGTTCTGACAGGAGATAGAAACAATGGCGAAAAAGAGCATCCTTTCCATTTTGACCCTGCTGGCCATTCTGTTTCTGATGGCGGCCTGCGCGGGCCTGCAGAGCAGTTACGCGCCCCTCGCCGTGCATCCCAGCGCCGATGATCTCGGCGAGCAGCCGAAGGTCTGTACCGATTGTCATGATGCCCGCGGCGAACATGTGGCCTATGAAAACTACGTTCATACGGCGGACTGGGGCCTGAACCATCGCGCCCAGGCCAACCAGGGTGAAGCGATCTGTGCCATGTGCCATCAGACCAGCTTCTGCAACGATTGCCACGCGACGGGAATCGAATTGAAGCCGTCGCTGAAGAACCAGGCGGAGACCTATCGTCCCATGCAGCATCGCGGCGATTACCTTAGCCGCCACCCCATCGACGGGCGAATGGATCCGACTTCGTGCTTCCGCTGCCATGGCAATCCGAAATCGGCCGAAACCTGTGTGCGGTGTCACGGCTAGACCAGAGCGAGGAGAAGATCATGCATAGACTGGCATTTTTAATTTTCATAGCTTCTGCTTTTCTGCTCAGCGCCTGCGCCGAACCCAACCCAGACGCGCCCGCCGGGGAGGGGATGCACACACTGGACGGAAGCTATCTTGACGGCACCGTGCACGGCCCTGTCGCCAAGCAGGACCTGACCTTCTGCCAGGCCTGTCATGCCGACCAGGCCGACCCTCCGCGTTTCAATGTCGGGATCGATTCGGCGGGCGGTTTCGGCTGCGAAGGCTCCGGGAGCTGTCACGGGGCCGACCTTGCCCATCCGCTGGATTGGGCCGGTCCGAACGCCACTTTCCACTATTCGGCAGGAAACGTTCAGGGGGCGTGCACCCTCTGTCACGGCTCGGACCTGAGCGGCGGCACCTACGCGCCGAGCTGCCTGGTTTGCCATGACTCAGTTACCACTTTTACCCTCGACTGCGCCTCGTGTCACGGCTATCCGCCCGATGGCACACTGCATGCCGGAACCATTTCCGGGGTCGATCATTCAGCTGTTCCTTTAAGCAGTCATTCCGAGTGCACCGATTGCCACGGCATGAGTGAGTCCGGGGCGGGCGGCGGCTTCGAGCCGGCCACGAACTATACGCTTTTTGACAAGGCTACGGACACACTTGGCGATCACTGGGACGGCAGTATCCAGATGAATAATACTGTTGCGTATAATCCGTCGACTTTAGGCTGTGCTGTGGTCTGTCACAGCGATGACGACACGCTGGCCCCGATGCCTGACTCCTCCGGACTTCCCGTCGTCCTGAAGAATTTTTAGGTTTATAAGCAGGTTCTCTACGTTAACGCTGTTTCCATGATTAAGCCCGCCCCTGTTTTCCGGGGCGGGCTCTTTTTTATTCGGGGTTGCTTCGGCCATGTCAATACATGGGCCTTCACCCGTCGCTGAAGCTATGGGTGACAAGTCCACCGTCGCTAACGCCCGCCGAACAGCTTCGGCGTGACAAGCGCAATGACCCCTCGTCTGGGCTCGGGGCAGGCCCGTCTTCGTCTTTTAGACTACGCCGTGGCAGGCCCGTCTTCGTCTTTTAGACTACGCCGTGGCAGGCTGGATTCCGGAAGACTTACGTGTCTAAGTATCTACGTGTCTAAGTATCTAAGTGCCTAAACCGCTCTTTCCCCCGCGTCGAAGCCTGTCACGCCAGAGGCGTGATGTCCCCGCGCTTGCCAGCCGTAGCTTTAGCGAAGGTTGGTCACCGCGTCTCCGTGTCCGGCGCCTTTTCCTGTTCTCTCCCCGTCACTCCGATACCCCGATACCCCGTTACACTCTTCTATTCTTCAGATATCCCCGCTTCTGTGTTCTTTCAACGTATTGGCATGCCTGGCGTGAAAGAGCCATGATCTTTTCGGGTTTGACCTTTTCGTCCTGAGCGGACACGGCGGCACCGATGGACAAAGCGTAGTCCTCCCCGAACTGCTGAGAGAAGGATTTGATAAGTTTTTCGGCGAAGTCATCTACCAGAGAAGCGTAGGTTAGAATAACAAACTCCCCCTGAGGTCGGCTCTGGATGAAGGTGTCCTCAATCCCGCCAGTGCCGAGGGCCTGGACCATGGTATCCTCTATCTCGCTCAAAGCTTCCACCGAATATAATTCGTCCGTATTCTTTCCGGTGGTGCCCGGATTAACGTGGATCGTCAGAATACCGACCGTTTTCCCTTCAGCAATCCGGTTGGTCAACTCGTTTGTGAACTCCTCGTCACCGGGATACCAGGCGGAAATGCCTCGCTGGGGGCTGATAAGACCCTGACTGGGCAGGGAAAACCGGAACAAGGTGATTTTATCGGGCGTGCTCTGAACCGAGATAGTGCCGCCATGCTGTTCGATAATCTCCTTGGTCAATGAGAGTCCAAGGCCGGTGCCTTTGATGTTCTTTTCGTTTTCCTCTCCTTCATCCAGGACGCCTCTGTAAAAACGGTTAAATACAAGAGGAAGCTCCTCTCCGGGGATTCCGGGTCCGTTGTCACTTACCTCGTAGACGGTATGTCCCTCTGAAATGTACAGGTTGATGTCGATATGAACGCCAGTTCCTCCGTATTTGATTGCGTTTCCGATGAGATTGAGCAGTGCTTGCTCAATCCTGTCCTGGTCGGCGATGAGATTGGGGAGGTTCCGATCGCAGTGAAGGCGCACCATGGCCCTGCCTGCCTCCGCCTGTGGTTTAAGAAGTTGGACGGCATTTTCAACCACCACAAGGGGATCGAAGGGCTCCTTGGTCAGTGATAGTTGACCTGACTCAAGGCGGGCGAGATCGAGAAAATTATTTATGAGGCGGTTCAGTCGCATACTCTCGTTACTGATGATGTGAAGATAACGAGTGAGGGACTCCGGGATGTCGTTGCTCCTGAGCATATATTCGGAGAACCCCTGGATCGAAGTGAGAGGGGTGCGTAATTCGTGCGATACTGTGGAGATCAGTTCAGTTTTCAGGTGGTCGAGTCGCCGAATCTGGATGCGATCGAAGATCCCCTCCAGCAGTAGTCCAATGAACTGGGTCAATATGACCTGCTGAAGTCTCTGCATTTCCAGTACATCCGCAGGTAAATAAGAAATGGCAGACAGCACCAGGCCGAACAGGTTGTGGCGCGGAGGCAGCAGGCTTCTAACCAAGTGCAGTTCGGATGCCTGGACCCGGTGCCAGTCAAAACCAAGTTCAATAAGGCGCTCGTTGTCGAGATAGGGGGGGTGAAGGGAGTAAGAGGCGAGGGATTGGTAAAGCGAATATCCCGACCGGAAGTCCATGACTGCTATGTTGATACCGCCCTCTGAACCAAGAGTGCTTGCCCAGGCCCTGTTGTTACCCATCTCTCCGATGAGGATCATATGGGAGTGGGGACCAAGGGCAATATTAAGGGCCCGGATGGCCGCCGGTACCAGACCCGATTCAATATCAGTTGTATCCGACTGAAGTTCCTGGAGGGCAGATAAAACCGATGTCGTGGTGTTGTAATGAGTGACTAACCTCTCATTCTGGCTTATATTTTCCATCCCCATCCCCACCTGGAGCGCCAGGGATTTGAGAGTACGCAGGTTCGCCTCTGTAAAGCCTTCGTTCATGGTGGTGTCAGTGACGTTCATGACCCCCAAAAGCCTTCCCCGGCTTTTAAGGGGGACGCTTAAAAACGATCTCGTGCGATAACGGTCATCTTCCTGGCCCGTAAACCGTACATCCTTTTCCATGTCCGGGACGAGAAGCGGTTCACCTGTGGCAGCGACCCATCCGGAAACCCCCTCACCCATAGGAACTTTCACTCCCTTGATATTGTCCGGATAGCGCCCAGCCCATGCCGTGAGGGTTAGAAACTGTGCCTGCGGATCCAGAGCAAGGATAGAGACCCTTTCAGCATCGAAAAGAGCCAGCACCTTGTTGCAAAAAGTCTGGAGGATGGTTAACTCGTCAAGATTGGAATTGAGGAGTTCCCCCAATTCCAGAAAAAGTTCTTCTGTTATCTGACTGGTCATCGTTATTCGCAGCTCCCTGTAAATCTGGTACCTTTTAACAGGCCGTAAACAGCCTGGCATCTGATTTAATATAGCATGTGCGGGGATAATGAAGGATACCGATATGAAGGCTTCTCGGCAAGTGAGTTCATGACATTCACGGGTGAACCGTGAACCGTGAACAGGAAAGGCAGTTAACCGTAAATGGTGAACGTTGATAGAATTTTAGTTAATCCATTCACTATTCACCATTCACAGTTCACCTATGGTTTTTCAATATATTTTCCATTTACGGTTGCCGTAACCTTATATGAAGGTTATAAATTCCACATCATCGATATCCGATATTGGATACCTGTTAAGGGGTATTTCCCCCAAACTTTAAAGATAGGAGTGGTTCATGAGGGCGATCCCGGATAATTACAGGCCTATTCTGACGGCCGACCAGATAGAGAACAGGATCCATGAGATGGCCGCGGAGATCAGCCGTGACCTGATGGGGGAGTCACCTGTATTTGTGGGGGTCCTGAAGGGAGCATTCATTTTTCTCGCGGACCTGGTACGAGCCATGTCGGTACCTGTTGAGATCGATTTTGCCCAGATATCCAGCTACGGCGATGAGACTCAGTCCAGCGGGCGGATCAAGGTTATGAAGGACATCACGACCCCCGTTGCGGGCAGGCACATTGTGGTGGTTGAGGATATTATCGACAGTGGTCGTACACTGCACTACTACCTGAACGAGTTGAGGCAACGCGGCCCTGCCTCCGTTCGACTGGCGGCGCTCATTAACAAAACCGAACGGCAGGAGTATACCCCCAAAGTGGATTACCTGGGGTTTACTATCCCTCATGGTTTCCTGGTGGGCTACGGCCTGGACCATGCCGGGATGTGGAGGGATCTTCCGGGGGTGTACGAGGTAATCAATGCTTAGGCATCGATTACCTAAGCACGCAGCACCCAGCACACAGCACGCAGAAGAAGAACTAAATTCATACCGCTCCAATGTTGTTTCCCCGGTTTTGATACCTAAGATTGTTTACTGCGTATAGCGTACTGCGTCCTGCGTGCTGCTTTTATGAATTTCCTCTTCTATGCCGGCGTCGTACTTATCTGGGGGACCACCTGGTTCGCGATCCTGTTCCAGTTGGGCGAGGTGGATCCCCTCGTCTCCATCATTTACCGTTTTGCTATCGCTGCTGTAATCCTTATGGTTTATTGCCTGGTTATGAGGAAGAGGATGCGCTTTCCCCTTCGTGATCACTTCTTCATGGCCATGATGGGAGTCTTTCTTTTCGCGCTGAACTACTGGCTTTTCTATGTGGCGGAACTTTACCTTGCCAGTGGGCTTGTGGCGGTGATTTTTTCAACAATGGTTATCTGGAACATCCTCTTCGGCACCTTTTTCATAGGCACACCCATCAGACCAAAGGTCTTAATCGGGGCTTTCCTCGGATTGATCGGGATCACTCTGGTTTTTTGGCCAGAACTGGCAGCATTTGAACTTTCAGACAAGGGAATGCTTGGATTGCTACTGAGTCTTGCGGCGACGATATCAGCTTCCTTTGGTAATATCACTTCGGCCAGGAACCAGATGGAGGGGATCCCCGTAGTCCAGGCCAACGCCTGGGGGATGACCTATGGAACTACTTTCATGATCATAGTGGCTCTGCTCACCGGTAAGGATTTCACCTTCCAGGCCACTGTGCCGTACATTTCTTCTTTGCTTTATCTTGCTGTTTTTGGATCTGTATTTGCTTTCGGGATGTATCTGACCCTGATTGGCAGGATCGGAGCTGACCGAGCGGCCTATACAACCCTTCTCTTTCCCGTTGTGGCCCTTTCCCTGTCCATGATGTTTGAGGGGTACCGGGGGAGCGTGGGGGCGCAGGTGGGGATATTGTTGATTCTGGTGGGTAATTTTTTAGTGCTGAAAAGGCAAAAAATTGGAATATGGAATAGGGAATAGGGTAGATAAACTAATTGTGATCGTGAAGAATTTATTCCACCTTCTACCTCCCACCTCCCACCTCCCGCCTCCCACCTTCCTCCTTCCCTATTCCAGGGGTTTGATGTTCGCCGGTCCATCATTTCCCGGTGAGTTGACCGCTCTCGAAACTTCCCAGGCTTCCAGCTCTTTGGCAGGGTAAGGGATGAGGAGAGGAGTAAGCTTTTCCGGGTCCTGTTCTGCCGGGTCAAGCCATCTATCCCGGTCATCCGGTTTGATGATCACCGGCATGCGGTTGTGGATCGGTTCCAGAAGTTCGTTAGGTTCCGTTGTAACGATAGTGCAGGTTCGGATAGCTTCGCCCTCCGGGGGGCGCCAATCTGAGTAGAGGCCCGCGAACCCCAGGGGACGCCCGTCCTTCATAGTGATGTAGATTGGTGTCTTGCCGCTTGCCGTTTTTTCCCACTCGTAGAATCCGTCTGCCACGATGAGGCACCTGTGCTTTTTCAGGGACCCCTTGAAGCTGGGTTTTTCTGTCAGGGTTTCGGCCCTGGCGTTGATCATCCGGTTGCCTATGGATGGGTCCTTCGCCCAGGGAGGAATAAGGCCCCATCGGCAGGTGATCAGCCGGTTGCCGCCATCGTTGACCACGACGGGAACGTCCTGGGTGGGGGCAATATTGTATGACGGACGAAGGGGGATGTCCGCGCCGAATTTAAGGGAGAATTCCTTCTCAAGGAGGGGGAACAATGTGAACTGTACGAATCTTCCGCACATGAAATGCTCCGCATTCAGTTTCAGGTTCCAAGTTCCATATCCCAGGTATATGTAATGGTTTTTTTCTTTCCCTACGTCCTCTGCGCGAGGCTGCTCTTGCCGCTATTGCGGTATCCGAGATTGCCTCGGCCTGAGTTTCAGCCTCGCAATGACTTCCGCACTTTCCCCGTTACGCCGATACGCCGACACCCCGTTTCGTCCCGAAGGGACAACCGTACTGCGTCCTGTGTTCTGCGTTCTTTCCTACACCGTCCCCTCCCGCATAGCCGTACCGATCTCAGCTTCGGCTTTGCTGATGGCATCCTCATCTTGTTCGTCCTCGCCTTGCAGTTGAAGCAGCTTGATGAGTTTGTCCGATATTGGGGACTCAATAACCCACACGTGGGCATTGAGCATAGCGCTGTTCTGACCAGGATGTTGGAGCATCATTATGTCGTTGGAGGCGACGCGGAACTTGTGCTGGCAAAACTCGCCATGAACCCCCTCCGGACAGGTGCAGGTGATGGTCAGCTTATCCTCATCTTTGGTGAAGGTGACCTTGAACGGATCGTCGGTTCCGCTTCTGGCTAGGAGAGTGATTTCCTCTTTTCCCATGGATTACTCCTTTATTTGTAATGTTGTATTCTATCTGCGTTCTACGGCGAACTCTGCGTTAAAACATTTATTTTCAAGCGATAATGGCCTTTTCCTCATCGTTCGGTAAAGTGCCAAACAGTTGCCCCTCTATGACCGTCTCATCCTTCTGGTTGACGAAAAGAGCCGTGCATTTGACACGGCCCCTGGTATCCATCTCGTCGATGGTCAGTGTACATGTGACAGTGTCACCGAAGTACACCGGACGCCTAAACCGGAAGTTCATCCCGGCCGCCAGCATGGACAATTGCCCGCCGATCTCCGTGACAAGACCACCCACGTGAAGGCCGTGACAGACCAGGCCATCAAATCCCTTGGCCGAGGCATACTCTTTATTTAAGTGGATCGGGTTGTGATCATGGGAAACCCCGGTGAAAAGGTGCATGCCATCTTCATCGAAGGTCCGGGTCACGGAGAACGTGTCACCGGCCTTGACGCCGGCTAAAAGTTTTTCCCTGATCGGGGATGTCATGTCTTTCTCCTTAACTGAGATATATTTCTGATTAATGGCGAGTATGAATCTACCTTAACTATTGTGTGCAAGATCAGGCAAAAACTGTATAGGAGTGTCGGCGTGTCGGTGTGTCGGCGAAAAACCTAACCGTATTGGCGTGCCGGGGCGAAATCCAGTGCGTTTGAAATTTTGATTTTTCACCGATACCCCGTTACCCCGATACCCCGTTTCAAAGGTTTACTGCGTCCTGCGTGCTGTGTTCTGCGTGCTGCATTTAAAATGTTCCTAATCCAAACCGCTCCTGGAACCGGTAGACTCCGGCCTTGATGAACCCTTTAAACCCTCTCTCTTCCCAGGCTTCATAAGGCAGGGTGTGGGTCAAGCCATCAGAGTTGTTCCAGATCCTGTCGAAATAAATATTAAACTCCTGGGTAACTTCGCCAGCGTTTTTTATCAGGAGGTTGCCCTCCATGTTAAAGTCACCGATGTTTCTGCGCGTCCAGTTGGCCGATCCGGTTATGAATGCAGGTTCCCCGGACTCCTTGAAGGTGATGGACATGGCTTTTGTGTGGAACTGCTCCCCGTGGGTATCTGCCCAGCGGATATCAACATCGTGGTCTGTGGATAACTTCATGAGCTCGGCTGCTACTGGACGGTTGGGTACCCCGATCTTCTTCATTCCGAAAGCATCCCGGTTCGCGTCCATAACCAGTCTCACTGAGGCTCCCCTGGTGATGGCCTCCTTGAGGGCTTCGATGACTCCACGCTCGGACAGGTAGAATATGGCGATGCGCACCTTGTCCTCTGGACCAGCCTTCCCCAGGATGTTGATGATTGCCTTTGCAATCGCTCCTTCGGTGAGCCATTGGATCTCAGGTCCATCAGGACGGATATCAGAAATGGATGAGATCATCGCTGCCTTTTTTTCGATGGAGTCCGCCTTGAAGGCGGCCATACCGGTGGCACCTACGATGACGTTTTGCTTCTGCCTGATACTCCATCGAAGGGCCGCAAGCTCGGTTTGTAGAGCTTCCAGAACAGGTTTGCCTTTGACGGCAAGAGCCAGGTTGGAGTGGGCTGAACTTCCGTCGGCGGGATTCAGGCTTCCCACCACCATCTCAATCCCGTGCTGGGACGAACCGGTAATGACCACCTTACGGTGGTTTGCTTTGAACATGAGCATTCGGCCAAACTGCAGGGCTGAAATTTTCTCGCCATCCCGGTCGAAGGGGTTTGAAAAGTGCCTTTCGTGGGCCCATTTTGAAAAAAATGTAGCTTTAAGAAAATTTTCGGTGAGGGCCCAGTATGGTGAATAGATAGAGTTGGAATCGGGAAGTTCAGAAAGATCGGTAAAGACCACGGGGATTCCCACCTTGGCCATATCCTTGAAAAATTCCGGTTCATGCCCCCCGTATATGCGGTTGATGGGGTCTGTCATAACCACCACATCCAGCTTTCTCATGGACCGTTTTTTCTTTATGAGGGCCTCTGCCAGCTCCGAAGCCAGTTTGCGGTGCTCTTCCGGAATACTGCCCTGCCATGGGTTCCAGAGGAAAAGGTCCACATAGATGAACTGGTCTGCCCGGTGGATCATGGCCAGGACCTCGTCGAAAATTTCCTGATTGATCACTCTACGGTTGATTTCAGGATCCCACGCTGTATCGTCAATGAGAAGTTGGATGCTCTCAGCCGCAATGCCTGTGGGGGAGGTAATGATATGGGTGCCAGGGGGTAAAGATGGTGTGGTGTAAAGAAGGGTGGGAAGCAGTACGACGACGACCGCGGTAGTAAGTACCGCGGCCAGGAGAAGCATCCATTTCGACTTTAACCTGGAAAGTAAATTCATAGGCCTCAATTTTTTTCACCACCCGTTCGTCACAAAAGGGACGTGACTCACTAGAGAACACAGAGAACACCCTTCAAAAAGCTCAGGGTAGGTTGAAAAAACCAATGATTTCAAGGAAATCCTTTGAAAAGGATATGTCTTACCTAGTGAAACCCTGTGGTGCAGCCTGGAATTGGCTACGCTGTGGTAAATTAACTTTTAATCGCCTTTATGATAACCGCGCCTTCACCGGTACTAAGCCTTCCTCCGATTTGCTCCGTGACTCCGTGGTGAAAAACATCGTCTTTTTAGTAAACGGCCTTGCCCAGAATTAAGCCTCCCTCTGGGTTAAATCAGCTTTTCGCTTCCTTTTCCGATACAAACTGCAGTGCAACTCCGTTGATGCAGTACCGAAGCCCGGTAGGTTTGGGCCCATCATTGAAGATGTGTCCCTGGTGTCCAATACAGCGGGCACAGTGTACCTCTGTCCGCCGCGTGAAAAGGCTGTTGTCCTCCTGGACGCCCACGTTTTCGGGTGCGATGGGCTGCCAGAAGCTCGGCCACCCTGTTCCGGAGCCAAACTTGTGCTCGGAGGAGAACAGGTCAAGGCCGCACCCTGCACAACGGTAAACGCCTTTTTCCTTGTTATTGTCAAGTTCGCTGGTGAAGGCTCTCTCGGTGCCCTGCTCGCGAAGCACACGGTACTGTTCCTTTGTAAGTATTTTTTTCCACTCGTCTTTGTTTTTAACGACTTTGTCCATAATTACATATCCACCTTCCGTAAAGGAATATACCCTCAAAGTGCCTTCGCTGGTAACTGCGAAAGCCTCTCTTGTGGAAAAAACAACGGGATAACCGGCCCAGGCCAAAACCAGGCCCTTCCCTAATCGATTCATGAAATCTCTCCTGTTTATCATCATCGTACCATCCTTCCCTTGCCAAACATCTCCCCGCCTAACTGTAATATAACCATGGGAAGGGGAGGGACAACCGTTATTATAAATGCGATGTTTTTTTTACCACGGAGACAGGCGGAGAAACGCGGAGAAACGCTCCAACCTGGGGGAAAGCGCGGTTACTATAAAGGAGATGTTTTTCACCAGTGAGGATACTTAGATACCGTTCTTTCCCCAGGTATTCACTTCCCGGATGAGCCAAATCAGTTTTTATTAAATGTAATAAATAAAGCGAAACCGGGTTGACTCATACCACAACATTATTATATTACACAACACTGTTAACTGTTTGCCTCAGGAGATGACAAAATATGAAGAACAAATTTCTGTTAATCGGCGCGCCAGTCCTCATCATCGCCGCTTTCGTTGGATTTCTCGCATGGAACTCCTATAACGCGCCCGGTGATGTCACTGGAGCGCAGTTCATCAGCCCCGAGACCTTCCGCCAATGGCTGGACCAGGACAAGGCTCTTGTGGTGGATGTCCAGACCTACGATGGTTATTTGAGAATGCACTTCCCGGGCTCGATCACGACTCACGCCTACCCGGTGGTCACGGCCGCCCAAAAGAGGCAGGTGGAGGCGATCATCCCGATCATTAATAAATCCAAAAAACCGGTGGTCCTTGTCTGCTTCGGAGGCATAACCGGTGCTCCAAACGCGCGCACCCATCTCCTTTCCAAGGGGGTCTCCGACAAGAGGCTCTTTATTCTCCAGGGCGGGTCCATGGGGTGGCCGTGGAAGGGTATGTTCATCAGCGGTACTCGACGCTGATGCTCTGGATAACGGCGGCAAGTTGTGATCAGGATTTGACACGGATTCAGACTTTCTCTGTGCCCTTCTATGAGTAGGCCGGTCCTGTCAACGGGAAACTGGTCTATTGCCGACATCGGAAGCCCTTGCTTACACCCTGCT